>JAUNJW010000064.1 GCA_030533035.1 Erysipelotrichaceae bacterium | reverse complement strand
GCGGAAAGGCTACAGACAAAATACAAAAGGGGACCTTGATGAGGTTCCCTTTTTCATCACTCTCAGCGATAATGAATGTACGGAGAAAACACAATGTTAAAACTCATGAAATACCTGCGCGTGCCGCTGCCTGAAGACATCGCAAAGCTGAAGCTTTCCGGTGATTTTGAACAGGCTTTAAAGCTGATTGACGACAGGCTGCACAATCCCGCAGTTCCTCACGTGATGAAAAACAGACTTCTTGCTGAAAAGGAAATCATCAGCCGGCTGCCGTCTGAATATCCGTATTCACAAAGCGAAGGGCTTGCGCTGATTCAGAAGGAAATTCCTGATTTTACAGAAAAAGAGCTGGAATATTACATGGACAGGGGAGATGCCGACTGGTTTATGGTGAACGGTCAGAAACATCTTCAGGACAGTTTCTTTGATTCCCTGAAGAAGGTTTACCCCGGCATTGCCGCCAGGGCAGGCCGCCCGCCCGCCTCCTCAGAACTGCTGGATGAAAATATCAGAGCCATGAAGGCAGACGGATCAGCTGCCTGGCATGTGCGGCTGCGCCATACGCTCAGGATCAAGGACAGCTCCTTTGAAAAAGGAAAGGTGCTTGTCCATCTGCCTGTTCCCGCTTCCTGCATGAACATGAAGGAAATCAGGATCCTCAGAACAGATCCATGTGAGTGTTATATTGCGCCGGAAGACAGTGAATCAAGAACGGTCAGCTTTGCGGCGGACTTAAGTGAGAACCGGGATTTCATGGTGGAATATGAATATCTCAGCGAAGTGAAATATACAGATCCTGATCCTGCAGACGCGGTCCTGGAATCATATGAGATAAATGACGAGGAACCTGAACTTGTCAGAACGGAATTGATCCGGCAGCTGTGCGAAGAGCTCAGGGGCACAGAAACCAATCCGCTTGTCATCGCCCGCAGGTTCTATGATTTTGTGACGGAAAATGTCGTCTATTCCTTTATGCGCCAGTACATCACGCTCGGACATATCGGGGAATACTGCGCTTCCAGGCTGCGCGGCGACTGCGGCGTGCAGGCGCTGCTGTTCATTGAGCTGTGCCGGTGCGCGGGAATACCCGCGCAATGGCAGAGCGGCAAATATGTCACCCCGGACTATGTGGGCAATCATGACTGGGCAATGTTTTACGTTCAGCCATGGGGCTGGCTGTTCGCGGACTGTTCCTTCGGCGGCAGTGCCTGGCGGGCAGGAGCTTTGGAAAGACATGATTACTATTTCGGCAATCTTGATCCCTTCCGCATGGCTGCCAATAACGGGCTGCTCAGAGAATTTGACCCGCCGAAAAAGCACTGGCGGATTGACCCTTATGACAATCAGAACGGGGAAGCTGAATATGAAGACAGAGGCCTGGGAAGTGACGAACTCATCTGCAGGTGCGAAGTGCTGGAAATGCACAAAGTGCGGTGAATGAAGACCTGTAAATGATATACTAAACAAGGAGGAAACAATTATATGAAATGCGCGATCTTTCTGGCCGACGGATTCGAAACATGCGAAGGTCTGATCACCATAGACATGCTCAGAAGAGCGTCAATTCCCATCGACATGATTTCAATGAATAATACACTTGAAGTCACGACATCCCACGGTGTCAGACTGTTCGCGGAAAAGCTGTTTTCAGAGATTGATCCGGCGGAGTATGATGTTCTGATCATGCCGGGCGGAAAACTCGGTACAATCAATCTTGAAAGCAGTGAAGCGCTCAAAGCTGTTTTCCGTTCGCATTTTGAAAGAGGCGCACTGACATGCGCGATCTGCGCCGCACCCTCAATTCTCGGCCATATGGGCATTCTTGAGGGAAAGAAATATACCTGTTTCCCGTCGTTCAACGAAGATGGATTCAACGGTGAATACCAGATGGAACTGGCTGTCACGGACGGCAATCTGATTACCGGCAGAGGTATGGGCGCAACCATTGAATTTGCCCGTCAGATTATCATGGCTCTGGCTGATGAGGCGACACTGGCAAAGGTGGAAGCCGGCATGCAGTATGAGCACAGTTTCAGAAATAACAAATAGTACACAGCCGGAAAGCTATTGATTCTCACAGCGGCTGCTGTATTGACACAGAAAGACCCGTCCCTGATGCCGGCAAACAGCTTAAGGGACATCGATGCGGAAGTGACTTCATGATCAAAAGAATCGACCCGAGACAGCTGACATGGATCTGCGCGCCGAAGCTTTACATTCTTTCCTCGGATAAAATCGTGATCGAGACGGAACCTTTTACTGATCTCAGACCGAACGGGAAGAGCGCTGAGGCGGTGGAACTCTCTTTGGTTCCGAAAGGGAGCTTCTGTTTTTCGGCGCGGGTTGATTTTGACTTCCACCGGCCGTTTGATCAGTGCGGACTGATCCTCTATGAAGAGGGAAAGCGCAAAATGATCATCGGGACGGAAGGCCATGATGATGAGACAGTGCGCCTGCGCTGTATTGTCTACCATGGCGGCAGGGGCGATCATTCCTCGCGTGAAATCGGCACGGCTGTCAGTAAAATGTATTACAGGATCTGGTACCGCGGCGGCGCGGTACGGGTACAGTACAGTTTTGCCGGACAGCGCTGGTCGGACTTCAGGGAATTTCAGCTGAAGGATCCGGACAGCAGCCTGAAAATAGGAATATATGCCTGTTCGCCGGGCAATTCGTACTTTGACTGTACATTCTCGGCAATGACCTTAGAGGAGGATAAAGAAGCTTATGAGTGCAGAAGAAAGACTGATCCGCTATTGTCAGATTGACACCCAGTCAGATCCGGCCAATGAAAACGAAACTCCTTCCACAAAGAAGCAGTTTGACCTGGCCCGGGTGCTGGAGGCTGAACTGAAGGAGCTCGGCCTTGAGGATGTCAGTCTGGATGAGCATTGCTATGTATATGCGAAACTGCCGGCCAACATTGACAGACCGGTGAAAACCGTCGGCTTTGTGGCCCATATGGATACCGCTCCGGATTTTTCCGGCACCAATGTAAAACCGCGGATCATCGAAGATTTCGATGGCAATGACATTCCGCTCAATGAGGAAGTCACCCTGAAGATGGACGACTTCCCCTGGATGCGCGACCTGAAGGGAAAGAGGCTGATGGTGACGGACGGCAATACGCTGCTCGGCGCCGATGACAAGGCGGGCATTACCTGCATCATGGAAGCCCTTGTCTGGCTGAAGGAACATCCTGAGTTTGAGCATGGGCCCATCGCAGTCGGTTTTACCCCTGATGAGGAAATCGGCAACGGCACCAAATATTTCGATGTGAAAAAGTTCGGCGCTGATTTTGCCTATACGATGGACGGCGGCGTGGTCTATGAACTGTCGGATGAAACATTCAACGCGGCAAGTGCCGAGGTTCTCTTCAAAGGCTTTTCAATCCACCCCGGCGAGGCGAAAAACAGAATGATCAACGCGGCCCGTGTCGCGGCCCAGTACGCGGGTCTTCTTCCTTCCCATATGACGCCGGAACATACCGAAGGCCGGGAAGGCTTCATACATCTCCATGAGATGAAGGGCGACTGCGAGAAAGCGGTGCTAGGCTATATCATCCGTGACCATGACCGCGGGAAGCTTGAGGCCAAAAAGGAACTGATGAGAAAAGCGGCCGATTATCTCAACGAGGAATACGGCAGCGGCACAGTCACAGTGAATTTCCGGGATTCCTACCGGAACATGAAAGAGATTCTTGACCAGTATCCCGAAGTTGTGGAAATCGCTGAAAAGGCAATCCGCGAACTCGGCTATGAAGTTAAAAATGAACCCGTCAGAGGCGGCACAGACGGTGCCAATCTGTCCTTTAACGGCCTGCCGTGCCCCAACCTGGGCGCCGGTGGCGGAAATTTCCACGGCCGTTATGAATACTGCGTACTGAATGAACTGGAAGAAGCGCGGACAGTGATCCTCAATATCATCAGACTTGTCCGCGGGGAGGCATAAAATGATCTTTACCTGTACACTGAATCCTTCACTAGACTACTACATGGAATTCGACGGCCCCCTGCAGGCGGGCTCACGGATGAACCGCTCCAATCTTGAGTATTACGAGGCCGGCGGCAAGGGAATCAATGTTTCCATCGTTCTCAACAACCTCGGCATCCCGTCAAGAGCGCTGGGATTTATCGGCGGCTTCACAAAAGACTTCTATATCCAGCTGCTGGCCAAGTATGACCACATCATTCCCAATTTCACCTATATCAACGGCCATACAAGAATCAATGTCAAATGCCACGCCAGTGAGCATACAAACATGAACGCGGCCGGTCCGTACATCACGGACGGTGACATGAAGAATCTGTATTCAAAGGCTGAGCGTCTGGCTGTCGGCGACTATTTTGTCCTGGCCGGCATCACACCGGAATATCTTGAGAACGATGTTCTGGACATGCTGAAGATGCTGATTGACAACGGCGTCAGGGTTGTCCTGGATACCAATCCGGAACTGATGAAGAAGGCACTTGATCTGAAGCCTTTCCTGATCAAGACCACAGCCGGCGAACTGGGTGAAATGTTCGGCGAAAAGATTGAAACCATCGAAGAGGCTGCGGCAGGCGCCAAAAAGCTTCATGAGCTTGGCAGTATGAACGCGGCTGTCATCTTTGAAAACAGGGAAGCTGTCTTCTCCTGTGACAAAGGCACATATCAGGCAGAGATCCTGCACCATGACAAGGCAGTCAACACTGTCGGCACCGGTGACTCGCTGATTGCCGGCTTCATGATGGACTATCTGCGTACAAGAGACGCGGTTGACAGCTTCCGCTTCGGTGTTTCCTGCGGCAGCGCGACAGCCTATTCCAGAGGCCTGGCCACCCGTGAAAAGATCGATGCCATGTATGACGGCACGGAGCTGATTAAGTTAGACTGATTCACACAGCAGTGCTATACTTGTGTGCATTGAACACGGAGGGCACGGATGAAAAAACTCAAAGCTCTGTTTCTGGGCGCTGTGATCGCCCTGGCCGGGTGTGCTTCAAAGGGTGAAACCTATACGATCACAAACAATGTCGACCTGGATTCTGTTCCGGCTGACATGTCTGTTTATGACTGGATCGGCGATCAGACCGGCGATTTCCAGGAGATCACATTCTCCAAGGCGCTGCGGCTCTTCAAGGAAAAAGGCAGCGGCATCCTTTACTTCGGATATGATGACTGTCCTTTCTGTGAAAGAGGCGTCCCGCTTCTCAACGAAGCGGTTCTGGAAACAGGCGTTACAGTTTATTACATAGATGTCTACGGTCCATTCCAGCCAACGGCGGCAGAGTATTTAGAACTGATGGGCTATATAGTAGAGTTGATGATCGAGGACAGCTCAGGCGCCAAGGCATTCTTTGTGCCCTGGGTGATCGGCGTGAAAAACGGTGAGGTCACCGCCAGCCACGTATCGCTTGTACCGGATTTTGTCATCGAGGATGAGGAGTCGCAGATGAACGATTCCCAGAAAAAGGAACTCAGGGAAATCTACATGGATATTATCCGCAAGACAGCAGATTAGTTCTGCTGTCTTTTTAAAACGTTTTATAATGAAACCGTGAGGTTGCCGGATGTTTCTGTCCCGTTTTCTGCATAAAACAGTAATCGAAGGGGAAGTTCTTGATCTCAGACTCGACCAGGTGCGCCGTCCGGACGCATCGAATCTTTATGTCGGCTCTGAGATTTTCTGTATCTGCCTCCATGGCACCAATGTGAAAATCGGTGAATGCGATCTCAGGCTTGGCATGAATGAGGAGCTTTACTATGCCGGCAATATCGGCTACAGGATCTATGAAAGATACCGCGGGCATGGCTACGCATATGAGTCTGCTGTCATGTTAATGAACTATGCCCGTGACAGATACGGGATGAAGGAACTGATTCTCACCTGCTCGCCGGACAACATTCCATCAAGGAAAACACTGGAAAAACTGGGCGGGGAACTCATAGCGACCGTTCCGGTTCCGCACTGGCACTGGCTTTACCGGCGCGGGGAAACCGTGAAAAACATCTATCGCTGGCAATTGTGAAACTGAGTTCTGATATATAATATTCCTATGCGCAGATTGCTGAAGATTTTAACAGGAAGATTAGTTATCGCGGTACCTCTTGCGTTCCTGCAGCTGGGCTTTTTCATCGCGATGATCTGGCGGACAGCAATTGCCTGGGAAATAATGCCGGTGATCAACGCGCTTTCTATTATTCTGACCCTGCACTGCATCAACCGGCAGGCTGACCAGTCATTCAAGATTGCCTGGTGCATTATCCTGCTGGCTTTGCCCGTTGTCGGGGCGCCGCTGTATCTGCTGGCTGCCAACCGGCGGATGCCGAAGAAACTGCGCAGCGGCACAACCAGGGCAAATACGGAAATGATGGGTCTGCTGACAAATGATGAAGGCGTCATCAGGGAAGCGGCGAACATGGACCCGGATCTGGTGAATGTAGTCAGCTATGGCGCCCGCAACTGCGGCTATCCTGTCTATTCCAATACCAGCAGCCGCTATTTTGCCAGCGGCGAGGAATGGCTGCCGGTTTATATTGAAGAACTGAAAAAGGCAAGGCACTTCATCTTCATCGAGTTCTTTATCATCGACGAAGGATCGGTGCTTGATGAAATCCTTGAAGTCCTGAAGGAAAAAGTGCGCCAGGGAGTTGAAGTCAAGATGATTTATGATGACTTCGGTTCAATCACGATGCCCTGGCATTTCGACAGAACGCTGCAGTCATGGGGCATTGAAGCCTACCGCTTCAACCATGTCAGACCGGCATTTATCGTTCAGATGAATAACCGCACCCACCGCAAGATTACGGTCATCGACAACAATGTCGCCTTCACCGGCGGCGTCAACCTGGCGGATGAATATGTCAACCGGATCAAGCGCTTCGGCTACTGGCGCGATTCCGCGGTCATGATCACCGGTGAGGCTGTCTGGTCAATGACTGTCATGTTCCTGGGGATGCTCAGCTATGAGCGCGGCAAAAACAAAGTGGATTACAGCCGGTACAATCTGCCCTGTGTCATGACGACCGACGGCGGCTATTACCAGCCGTTCAGCGATTCTCCCAACGATGATGAACCTGTCTCCATGAATATTCATCTTTCGATGATTACCCATGCCAGGGATTATATTTACATAAATACCCCGTATCTGATTCCCAATGACACGATCAAAAACGCCCTGATCCTGGCGGCGAAGAGCGGCGTTGATATCAGGATTATCACCCCGGGTATCCCGGACAAGATCCTGGTCAACCAGATTACCAAAGCCAACTACGCCGCCCTGCTGCGCTCAGGGGTAAAAATCTATGAATTCACTTCCGGATTCAACCATTCCAAAACATTCATCTCCGATGACCGTCTGGCGATCGCCGGAACGGTAAACATGGATTACAGAAGCTACTACCTTCATTTTGAAAACGGAATTCTGATGACACATACCGATCAGATCGGAAAAATGAAGGCTGATTACGAAGAAACCCTGAAAGCCTGCAGACAGATTACGGAAGAAGATGTTGAGAACACAAGCTTCGCCATCCGTCTGGTGCGGGCTGTCATGAATCTCTTTGTCCCGCTGGTATAAGCGAAAGAAAGGAACCTGCAATATGGAAAGAATCGGATTAGTCCTTGAAGGCGGCGGCGTGCGCGGCGCGTATACAGCCGGCTGCCTGGCATGGCTGTACGACAACAACATTCACTTTGACTACAGTGCCGGCATCTCTTCGGGTGCCGTATATCTGAGCTGCTATCTGATGGGACAGCCTGAGATTGCGAAAAACATGTCCACCCGCTACGCCTGCGATCCCAACATGACAGGCTTCGGTGCATTGCGCCACTGCGGTTATTATGTCGACTATGAGATGATTTTCTCCAAGTATCTGCGCGGCCAGGAACATATGAGCACCCAGCCCCTGATCGACGCTGATCCTGACATGGAAGTCGGCGCATATGATCTTGCCAGAGGGGAAACTGTCTGGTTCTCCCCGAAGGACATGGATCCTGATCTGCGTCTCCTGCAGGCTTCCTGCGCGCTGCCGGTCGCTTCCCCGATCGTTGAATTCAAAGGCAGAAAACTTCTGGATGGCGGCATCACAAAGATGATCCCGATTGAACGGGCGGTTGAAAAGGGCTGTACAAAGGTTATGGTCATCACCACCAAGCCTGCTGACTATGTCAGAAAGCCTGCCTCGAAATTCATCCGCTTCCTCATGAAGAGAATCTACAAAGAGTATCCCCAGGTCGAGCTGGACTACCAGGTCAGACATATCAACTACTACAAGCAGATCACCATGATCAAGGATATGGTGGCAGCCGGAAAGGCCCTTCTTATGTATCCTTCCGAAACAGTCAAGGTTTCCCGTTTCAAGGGCGACACCGCGAAATGTGAAAAGCTCTATGAAATCGGCTATCACGACATGGAAATGAGGAAGGATGAAATCCTGGCCTTCATGAAAAAAGAAGAAGAAAACTGATTTCTAAAATTCTTGACAAACGGCAGACATCAGCAGAATATACTGATGAAACAGGAGGAAAAACACATGGATAACAGCAACGTACGTCCCGAGACAATGGAAAGAATCACAACCCCTGAACTGGCTCAGAAGTTCATTGACGAGCAGGTCGCGGCAGTCCGCGAACAGGTCAAAGACGGAAAGGTTCTTCTCGCTCTTTCCGGCGGTGTCGACTCTTCAGTCGTAGCAGCTCTTTTAATCAAGGCAATCGGCAGAAATCTCGTCTGCGTACATGTCAATCACGGTTTCCTGAGAAAGGGTGAACCGGAACAGGTTATTGAAGTATTCCGCAACCAGATGAACGCCAACCTCATCTATGTCGATGCGGCTGACAGATTCATTGACAAGGTTGCCGGCGTTACAGATCCGGAAGAAAAGAGACACATCATCGGCGAGGAATTCATCAAGGTCTTTGATGAAGAAGCAGCCAAGCTCACAGGCATTCACTTCCTCGGCCAGGGTACAATCTATCCCGACATTCTGGAAAGTGAAAAGGGCATCAAGGCCCACCACAACGTCGGCGGACTTCCTGAAGAGATGGAAATGGAACTGGTTGAGCCGGTCAAGCTCCTCTATAAGGATGAAGTCAGAGTTGTCGGCAGAGCTTTAGGTCTTCCTGAAAGCATGGTTGACAGACAGCCGTTCCCGGGTCCCGGTCTGGCCGTCAGAACACCCGGCGCAATCACAAGAGAAAGACTCGAAGCAGTCCGTGAATCCGATGCCATTCTCAGAGAAGAATTCGCAAAGAACGGTCTGCAGGGCAAGGTCTGGCAGTACTTCACAATCGTTCCTGATTTCAAGAGCACCGGAATCAAGGACGGCAAGAGAACATTTGACTGGTTTGTTGTTATCCGTGCAGTCAATACAACCGACGCCATCGAAGCAAGTATCGAGGAAATCCCTTACGACCTGCTGAGACACATCACCAAGAGAATCACAACCGAGGTCAAGGGTGTCAACAGAGTTCTCTACGACCTGACACCGAAACCCAGCGGAACAATCGAGTGGGAATAATCGCTTATCAATATCCACCCAAAATGCTCCTTTTTACAAAAAGAAAAACGGGAAAAGGGTTAAAAATCTATCTCATACCAGAAGCCTTGCAT
>JAUNJW010000063.1 GCA_030533035.1 Erysipelotrichaceae bacterium | reverse complement strand
GTTTTCCTTGAGGGTATCCTGTCCGACATACTCACGCAGTCTCTGCGGACGGATGGTAGCCTCAACAGCTTCTTCCGAAGTTTCCGCCATCGCTGACAGCAATCTAGTGTTTTCAGCCATTTATACCTCCTATCTGCTGAGGAATTTAAGACCGATACGCAGATATTCTGCTGTGGTCAGTCCGGGTGACTCGAGCATCTTCGAAGCAACCGGTCCCAGTTCGCCCGGCTTGTAGCCGAGGTTTTTGAGTCCCTCCAGGGCGTCGGCAATTTCCGGCGGATATGACTGGGCAGGCGCCGCTGAAGGCTTCACCGGTGCGGCGACAAGCTTGCCCTTCAGGTCAAGAACGATCTGGGATGCGCTCTTGGCGCCGATGCCGGGCATTTTCTTCAGGGCTGCGACATTGCCTTCCTCGATTGCTTTGATGACAGTATTGTACCCGCTGTGGGCGAGCATGTTCATCGCGGTTCTGGGACCGAGTCCCTTGACCGAGATCAGCCGCAGGAAAAGCTCCTTTTCCTCCTGTGACTCGAAACCGAAAAGACTCACGTCATTTTCAGTCACATGCATATATGTGTAAACACTCACCTCGCTGCCGAGCCTGACATTCTCCGTATGGGGATATGCCATCTGCCAGCCCATGCCGTTGTTTTCAATGATGAGCCAGTCTGTTCCGTAGGCAGCGATTTTTCCGCGGATAAATGCGATCATAAATACCTCTTATTCAGTATAGTCCATAATGTAGGTTCCGACGATGACCTGATCGCCATCGCGGGCACCCTGGCGGTAGAGCTCGGCGTCGACGCCCATTTTCTGGAGTGTCATCGCGAACTGATAGGTATCCGCTTCCTTTTCAAAGTCGACGGTTTCAACCAGACGGTCGATCTTCTCGGACTCGACAATCCATCTGTGCGGGCCGCTGCTTCTGACGACAAAGTCAGGACGCTTCGGCTCATAGCGGTAGACAACCGTCTCCTGGGCAGGTTCGGTATTTTCCTCTTCAAATTCCCTGGCTTCCTCAATCTTCTCCATCGCCGCGTAAAGAACGGCGTCGATGCCCTTGTGTTCAAGGGCACTGATTTCAAAGATTTTCAGATCCGGGTATTTCTGTCTGAATTCTTCCAGATACATGTCCGCGTATTCGTCGTCCATTTTGTTGGCGACGACAATCTGCGGCCTGTCCTCCAGCGAAAGATCATATTCCCGGAGCTCTTTGTTGATGATTTCATAATCCTCAATTGGATTTCTCTGGGATCCGGACATGTCAATGACATGGATCAGGACGCGGCATCTTCTGATATGGCGCAGGAATTCATGGCCGAGGCCTTTTCCCTCGCCCGCTCCTTCAATCAGACCCGGCATGTCAGCCAGGACAAAACTGCGCTCATCCGGCAGGTTGACAACGCCGATGTTGGGTTCAATTGTCGTAAACGGATAATCCGCGATTTCCGGCCTTGCCCTTGTGACAACCGACAGGAATGTCGACTTGCCGACAGACGGGAAGCCGATCAGGCCGGCATCCGCGAGAAGACGCAGTTCCAGCTGCAGGGTCAGGCTTTCGCCGATTTCTCCGGGCTGGGCATATTCCGGGGCGTCGTTGGTGGCCGTCGCGAAATGCATGTTGCCCAGGCCGCCACGTCCGCCGTGGGCAATCAGGACTTTTTCACCGGGTTTTGTCAGGTCCGCGAGCAGGTCATTGTTTTCCGCGTTGCGGATCATCGTGCCCAGCGGTACCGGTACGATGACGTCGTCACCGGATTTTCCGTGCATCTTTTTGGTCATGCCGGGCGCGCCGTTGCCGGCTTTGATACTTTTGGTAAAACGCAGTTTGGTCAGTGTGGTTTCATTTGTGTCCACCGCGAACCAGACATCGCCGCCCTTGCCGCCGTCGCCGCCGAAAGGACCTCCGTTCGGATAATACTTTTCATGACGCCATGCAACGCAGCCGCGGCCGCCGTCGCCAGCCTTGACTTTCAGTTTGACAAGATCAATCATACTGGCCTCCTTTCACAAAAAAGCTCCTGAAATTCAGGAGCATTCACTCAAATAATGCTTAAGCTTCTTCGGGGTAGACAGAAACCTGCTTCTTGTCCTTACCCAGACGCTCATACTTGACGATGCCGCTTGCTGTAGCAAACAGTGTGTCGTCGCCGCCGCGCTTGACATTCTTACCCGGGAAGATTCTTGTTCCTCTCTGACGGTAAATAATGGAACCGGCGTTTGCATACTGGCCATCAGCCTTCTTTGCTCCAAGTCTTCTGCCTGCGGAATCACGGCCGTTCTTTGTGGAAGATACACCCTTTTTGCTGGCGAAGAACTGAATATCGAGTGTGTATTTCATCTCTTTTATTCCTCCGTTAATTGAATTTTCATAAAGTGACTGTATTGTTCTTCTACAGTCATCAGCTGAATCAGTCCGGTACGCATGATCGTATCGGTTGTCTGATCCGGCTTCAAGATGTCAACAGCGATCAGATTCTGATCAACTCTGATTGTATCAATGCCGGCAATCTCATCCAGCGCGTTGCACAGTCCGAATACGACTGTACTGACACCGGCGCAGATCAGATCCTCACCCCGTGCTGCCGACTCACTGTGGCCTGACAGATCCAGATGAACGATATGACCGTCCTTTACCGTGCAATTGACTCTGATCACCTTACGCCTCGATGGAAACGACTGTCAGCTTTGTATACGGCTGACGGTGACCCTGCTTGCGACGGGTGGAACCCTTCTTCTGCTTGTACTTGAAGATGACGATCTTCTTGTCCTTGCCCTGCTTTTCAACAGTGCATGTGACCTTGGCACCGTCTACATACGGTGTTCCGATCTTTGTTGCTGTGTCGGAGACTAAGCAGACCTTGTCAAAGACTACTGTTTCTCCTGCTTCGACGTTGAGCTTTTCAACGAAGATTGACTGTCCAGCTTCAACCTTGAGCTGTTTTCCGCCTGTTTCGATAATTGCGTACAAAATAAGCACCTCCTGTCATTATCATAAGACGCGCCATCAAGGGGACATTGCGTACTTAAAACCCTTTACTGAGCGGTTACAGACTCCTCCCAGAGGGCCGGTAACGTGAATATTCTACCTTTTCCCAATGCATTAGTCAATGAGAAAAATACGTATTTTAAAGGCTTTTTCAGATGCTGAAGCGATGGCTTCCGACATTGATGTTTTCAGCTGTTTCCGCCTCTTCGGAAGCACTGATTTCGAGCTTTGAAAGTGTTCCGAAACCGAGTTTTGCCAGCAGCAAAATCATCTCATTCTGATCCGGCGCGACGCTGAAAACAAGCTTTTCACCATTCTCACGGGCTGTTTCTGCCGCGTTTGTCACCAGCATGGTGCCGATGCCCCGGCGGCGCATTTCCTTACGGACATAGGCTTCCGTGACACAGACAGTCTCTTCAGAAGGAACAGCCACTATGTATCCGAGAAATCTGCCGTTTTCACTGACAGCGGTGATTCGAGCGCCCTTTGCAAGCGCCGCTTCCATTTCAGCTTCCGCCCGGTCCGGATCGTCGGCTTTCTTCTTTCCCCTTTTCATCAGCTGTTCATCGCGGTAATCAGAAGCCAGGAAGATCAGTTGGGAAATGTTCTTGCGGCCGATATCGACTTTGCGGAAATTGTTCCGTGTCCGGGTTGATGCCTGGACAATGACTGCGGGCTTTTCTTCCGGCTCATCCCAGCCGTCATCATATTCATCTTCGTAGTCATCTTCTTCCTCGATGACATAGCGGGGCCCTTCGTATTCAATGCCGTTCTGCTCGCACCAGTCCATGGCCAGGACACGGTGGCAGCGTTCGCGGTAGTCATACCATTCATTCAGCATATGGAACCGTTCCAGGGCAGCCCGGAACATCCTGAAGGCGCCCCTGCCGGTGATCGCGTTGGAAAGCCATTCCTTAATGGTTTCATCCTCAACGCGCTCAATGAATCTCTCCATGTTTCCGTAATCATCGACGTCCCTTCTGTCAGGCAGACGGATCAGGTCATTTTCGTCATAGGGAAGCTTTTGGACTTCCCCCTGGCTGACGGTGATGATGCGTTCCTCGGGAATGACATAGAACGAAGGCATGGAGTCAGAAACATAGTCAACCGCTTCAATCACTTTGTTCAGATCGACTTTCATGGTGCCTCCTATTTCAGCCTTCTGCTGATCTTTTTGACGTACTTGAGGCGCTCCTTGGCGGCGCAGTTGCTTAAGGATGTGATCAGGGAGAAGATCTTCAGCTTGGCCGATGTGCTGTAGCTGTCGTCTTTTTCAATCACAAGGATTGTCGGCTGCAGGGCGTCCAGCAGATCATGTTCTTCCATGGATGCGCATCCGCTGAGTGCTTCAATAAAATTCTTCTGGATGGAAGGATCGTGTTTTGCCATAGCTTTACTCCTAGAGGAAATCCTCTTCTTCTCTTTCCGGCGTCACAACAACTGTTTCCATTGCCGCAAGAGCTTCTTCAATCAGTTTTTCATAGTCGAACTGCGATTCATAATATTCGCTCTTTTCAACCGAAGGCTTCGTGACCGGATTCTTCGGGTCAAAGATGGTGCAGCAGTCTTCAAACGGCAGGATGCTGGTTTCATATGTTCCGATCTTTCTGGCCATGTCAATGATCTCGACCTTGTCATAGCAGACCAGCGGACGGATCACCGGAATCCGCACCACGTCATTGATGTAGGCAACGCTTTCGAGCGTCTGGGACGCGACCTGGCCGATGCTTTCGCCAGTCCCCAGGGCCAGACAGCCGTACTGCTTCGCGGTTCTTTCCGCCAGGCGGAACATCATTCGCCTCATCAGTGTTACCGCGTACGGATCACCGGCCGTCTTGTAAATCTGCAGCTGCAGGTCGGTGAAGTTGATCAGATGGACATGCATATGGCCCTGGTATTCAGAAACCATGGAAGCCAGTGTCAGCACCTTGTTTTTCGCCGCCTCGCTTGTATAAGGCGGGGAAGCGAAATGGACCGCCTCAACCATAAGGCCCCTCTTCATCAGCTGATAGGCAGCGACCGGGGAATCAATGCCGCCGGAAAGCAGAAGCAGTACTTTGCCGTTGATGCCGGCCGGATATCCGCCGGCGCCGGGAATCTTTTCCGATGTGATATAGGTGTCATCCTGGTGGACTTCAATGCGGATCGCCAGCTCAGGATCATGGACATCGACTTTCAGGTCCGTGTTTTTGAGAATCCTGCCGGCGACAGCGCGGTTGATCGCGTCGGACTTCATCGGGAAATTCTTATCATGCCTCTTGGCGATGATCTTGAATGTCTTTTTGTCCGTTTCCGAAGCGATTCTGTAGCAGGCGTCTGAAATAGAATCGATATCAGAGTTCACCTTTTCCGTAAAGGAGAAGGAACTGATGCCGAAGACTTTCTTCAGCTTTTCCCTGATTGCTTCGGGATCCTCGTCATGGATGCGGATATAGATTCTGTCATAGGCCTTGCGGTATTCCAGGGTGCTGAAATCCCTGAGCATGTATTTCACATTGCCGTAAAGGCGGTTGATGAAATCTTTTCTGTTTTTTCCCTTGGTGCTGAGTTCGCCGAAGCGGATCAGCACTGTGTCATATTTAACCATACTGTTCAATTATCTCCTTCAGTGCCTTCAAAAAGAGAGTTGCTTCCTCTTCCGTATTGTCTCTGGAAAGCGAGATGCGGATACAGCTGGAAGCTCTTCTGGAAGAATATCCCATCGCCTCCAGCACATAGCTGGGATTTTCCGACTTTGAGTCGCACGTGCTTCTGGCGGAAACCATGAAGCCCTTCAGGTTCAGCGCGTTCTGCATGACTTCGGAAGGAATCTTTTCATATGAGAAGTTGATTGTGGAAGCCACATGCTTTTGAGGATGATTGATTTCCACCCCTTCAATCTCACGCAGTCCCTTTTCAAGATATGCCGACAGCTTTTCAATATGCTCATGCGACTTCCTGCCGTTTTCCAGTGCGAGCCTGAGCGTTTTGGCAAAGACCATGTTGACGCAGGCATTTGAAGTGCCGCCTCTGAAACCCTGTTCCTGCTCGCCGCCGTTGATTAACGGCACAAACGGAACATGGCGGCGCTTGACAAGGATGCCGCTGCCCTTGAGGCCTTCCAGCTTATGGGCTGAAACGGATGCCAGATCGATATATTTCATATCCAGATCAACCTTGCCGACCGACTGGGTAAGATCCGAATGCATGTAGGCATGGGAATGCTTCTTGACCAGCTCGGCGATCTCTTCAATGGGATTGACGGAACCGACTTCATTGTTGACATGCATGACGCTGACAATGGCGGTGTCCGGTCTTAATGCCGCTGCCACCTGGTCGGCAGTGACGGTACCTTCAGAGGATACCGGCAGATATGTGACGTCATAGCCGAAGACCTCCTCCATCTGCCGGCAGGCATTCATGATGGAGGAATGCTCGATATTTGTGGTGATGATATGCTTTTTGTCCCTGCATGCGAAGCACACGCCCTTGATGGCAGCTGTGTTTGATTCACTGGAGCCGGAAGTGAAAATGATCTCATCACTTTCAACATCCAAAAGCCCGGCGATTGCCGACCGGGCCTTTTCCATCATTCTGCTGATCTTAGTTCCTTCGTCATACAGTGATTCGCTGTTGACATAGTACTGATCGAGTAGCTGTTTATAAGATTTCAGAACCTCAGGATTGATATTCGTTGTGCTCGCATTGTCGAAATAAATTCTACGCTGCACTCTTCGCATTCTCCTTGATCATCGATTCATAGTTGCCTGGATGAATCTTTTCGATGGTGGCAATGGCTGTTGTCAGGGCGTTTGTATATTCACCGTTGCGGAAGCTGAGTTCGCTTCTTGTCAGTTCGGAATCGATATCCGCATATGTGGAACGGTAGCGGTTGCCGAAGACGATTGTGTTTTCAACCATGACAACTGTGCCGACAACATTGTTGACGTTGTTGTAAAGCTGATAGATGAAATTCAGCGCTTCCTGAAGGGTGGAATTCATCAGCTGGATGTTCAGCGGCGTTTCCGCCATCAGTTCTTCAAGACGGCTGATATAGCCGGAAGCTTTTTCCATATCCTGCTCATAGGCGGCAGAGATGTTGGGGAGCTTGTATTTGCGGATCTTGACCTGCATCTGGTTCATGATGATCTGCAGCTTGACAAGCTGTTTCTTGGCTCTGTCCTCATCGCCGGTGCTCATTTCGATGCGCTGGCGGATTTCGCTGATGTCGGCAGCGCAGGAAACCAGCTGCCGGTTCAGTGTCTTGAGGGCGCTGAGTGTCTCAGAAGCGGGAGCGTTTCCTTCGGCCGCCTCGTTGAGCAGCTGCGGGATCTGTTCGTTGATCTTATTCAGCTGCACATTCTTTTCGGTCAGGGTTTCCGCGATGGAAGCCAGGCCGTAGCGGTCGGAATACTTCGCGTAGGCGTCATTGACAAACTTGGCGTTGCGGTTGGCCTCAGCGGCCATTTCCTCTGTTTCGCTGACAATCTTTGTCAGTTCATAATCCGCCTGGGTTTCCTTTTTGATCTCGTGGTCCATCTGGTTGATTCTCTGCTTGTAATCATCGAGATGTTCACGGATTCCTTCGGTATTGCCTGATTTGAGCTGCTTGAGATCATCCTTGAGGGCCACCGTCATTGTGGAGAGGTTCTTCTGCGCTTCCAGATGCTTGAGGTAAACACCCTGCTTTCTCGCTCTTGCGTAATCGCGGTGCAGGTTCTCGGCCATCTTCGGAATGATGCCGCGGGCGTCTTCAATCAGGCCCGGCATGGTGTCAAGAAGCTGCTCAAGTTCATCAATGCTGGCACGGATATGCTCAAGTTCATTGTTCGCCTTGTCATAGTCATTGGAGAACATCCATTCCTCAAAGGTTGAGAACATCTTTTCCGTGTCAGTGACCTTCTGCTCAACGATCGGCCAGGCGAATGCCAGTCTTGTGGCGTTTTCCTGGGCCTGGGCCTTGAGGGCGCGGAACTTGTTCTTCAGCTGGGTGACTTCCTGGCGCTGGGTTGTCTCCCTGGCCAGAATGGCGTCCAGTGTGGATTCCAGATTCTTCGCGTAGCTCTCGGTGGCGTTGAGCTCGGTTTCAAGATCCGTCATCAGGCGGTCAGCCTTGCCGAGCTTGCCGGCATTGATATGATCTTCCGCGTCGCTGAGGCTCTCCGTGATTCTGACAATATCCGACTGCACACGGTCAAAGTCAGCCTGGGCGGCATTGACGGTCGCAACGGCATCCGGATCCAGACGGCTTAAGGCAGCCGCCTTGTTCATCTTCATCGAGACGGGAATATTCTTGATCAGTTTATAATGTGACTCCAGCTCGGAAAGCTCGTCACGCAGGCGCTTTGTCTTGACTCTCTGTATAATCAGCCAGATCAGCAGGATGAGTATGATCACCGCTATGGCTATCACAACCTTAATATCTGAAATAAACTCAAGGAACTGGTTCATGGTACTCTCCTTTCCTTCATACCCGAATATAATACCACAGATGGCGCTGAGCGTGTGAACCGCAGATGAAAATTAAAACACACATGGAACTGCGCATCCTATTATAATCTTTATCATGCACTGCAATCATTAATGCATGGTAAAGACAGGTTCCCGATCAGGTCTGCAGGCCCCCGTTTTTTCCTGTTTCAGCGGCTGCCTGTGACTTATGAAAAACCCGCAGAAAAACTGAAGAAAACAGCATTGAAAACTGATTGACTTCATATCTGTGCAACTGTATAATAATTCTCGCGTTAAATGATGGCAGCATGCAGAGCCATGCACAATGCGTTACCGGCACGCGGCTGTGCCCGAGTACCCTGCTGCATTAGGTGAAACGGTTTACGGTAACACAACGCATCGGTGATCTGTACCTGTTGTTGTTTCTCGGCCATTTAAGGAGGAAACAAAACATGGCACGTTACACAGGTCCTGTATGGAAGAAGGCAAGACGTCTCTCCTTCTCCGTTCTCGAGACAGGCGAAGAGCTTAAGAAGCGTACTTATGCTCCGGGTCAGCACGGCCCGACAAAGAGAGTCAAGCTCAGCAACTACGGCACACAGCTCCGTGAAAAGCAGAGAGTCCGCAACATGTACGGTCTCAACGAACGTCAGTTCGCTACTCTGTTCAGAAAAGCTTCCAAGATGGAAGGCATGGCTGGTGTCAACTTCCTGATCCTGCTCGAAAGCAGACTGGACAACATCGTCTACAGACTTGGTTTCGCAAGAACACGCAAAGGCGCAAGACAGCTTGTCAACCACGGTCACATTGAGGTCAACGGCAAGAAGGTCGATATCCCTTCCGTAGAGCTCAAGCCCGGAGATGTCATCTCCGTCCGTGAGCGCTCCAGAAACATGGCAAGCATCGCAGACGCTCTTGAAGCAAATATCTCCACTCCGGCATTCGTCGAAGTTGACAAGGAAAACAGGAAAGGCACATTCGTACGCCTTCCGGAACGTTCCGAACTCAACCAGGAAGTCAACGAGTCCCTCGTTGTCGAATACTACAACAGATAAGAGAAGTGCTTCAGACAGGAATCTCATTCAGAGGTTCCTGTTTTTTTTGTTTTGTTCAAAAGAAAAAGAGAATGCATGCGTATGCATTCCCCCACAATTGTGAAGATCAGCCCGGCTGTCTCGGTGTGTGTTCCTCAATCACGGCGTCCTTGAGGTGAAGCACAACATAGTTGCCTTCCTCATAGGTTTCAAAGATTCCTGTCACCACCACCTCATCGCCGTCG
>JAUNJW010000264.1:428-3130 GCA_030533035.1 Erysipelotrichaceae bacterium | reverse complement strand
GCTTTTCGCATAGAATTCCTCGTGAAGCACCCCGCCCAAATAGCTGAGCATTATGGACGGGGTCTTCTTGCCGGCATAATAAATTGTGATCGGAGAATCTTCCCCGCTCATGAATGCGTTTTCAGTCATCTCTCAATCAGTATTGCACAGCATTTCCTGATTCAGAAGATAAGTTTCAAAAAAAAAGGATCTCTTTTGCCGGAAACGCACAGTCTGCTGAAGATATCCGGGAACTTCCTGGCGTCCCTGACCTGTGATTATTCCGGCAGACATTTCATTTTCACGAACATCTCTATGACCTGTGCTGTGATGACAATGTAAAAGGATCACCGAATGACGGCTGTCCTCAAAGCTTAACGAAAACGATCGCTATTGTTTGGAAGACGGGCGATCGTTTTTCGTATTTATATATGACGCAATCTGCCGGCGCATCAGTTATTTCCGCAGAAAAAAGGAAGAGCCAGTCTTCCTTCTTTGTTTTGGATGCTGCTGATGATTCACTGTTCCGCTTTGTTCAGAAGAATATCCGCGACAATCAGGCCGTTGGCCGCTGCCTGGGAAAGGCTGCGGGTAAAGCCTGCCCCATCGCCGAGGGCATAGATATTCTTTGCGTCATTGAGTTCAAAGTCCGTGACATCCGGCCTGGCGCTGTAGTACTTGCACTCAACGCCATAGAGCAGTGTGTCATAGTTGGCTGTGCCCGGGGCAACGGAATCAAGTCTCTGCAGAGTTTCGACGATGCCGTCGAGCTGGCGCTTGGGCATGCACAGGGACAGATCGCCCGGCACCGCGTCCAGGGTCGGTCTGACCGTTCCTGCCAGCAGTCTGTGCTCGGTGGTTCTTTTGCCGAGCATTAAGTCGCCGAGTCTCTGCACCAGGACATAGCCGCCGGAGATTTTGTTGGCAAGGGCCGCGATATCGCGGGCATATTCCACCGGGGCGTCAAACGGTTCGGTGAAATTGGTGGAACATAACAGGGCGAAGTTGGAATTCTTCGACTTCTTTTCTTCTTCCTTGTAGGAATGGCCGTTGACCGTCAGGACGCCGTCGCTGTTTTCAGTGACGACATGTCCCCTCTCATTGAAACAGAACATCCTGACCCTATCGCCATAGTGGGCGGACCGGTTGATGATCTTGGGTTCATAGATTCTTGAGGAGAAGTGCTTCCAGACCTCATAGGGAAGCTCAACCCTGACGCCGATGTCGACCTGGTTGTTATGGCGTTTGATCCCGTTGTTATCGCACCATTTCTCAAACATCCGGTTGCCGATCCGGCCGACGGCGAAGATGATCTTCTCACCGCTGACTCTCTGTTCAGCGCCGTTTTTTGTATAGATGACTTCGAGGGACTTCTTGTCCACATCGGTGACAACCGCTTCGGTTTCAATCTCGACACGCTGTTTCAGGGTTTCGATCAGCCTGAGCATGGTGTGGTAGTTGGCGTCCGTTCCCAGATGCTTTACCTTTCCCTGCTGCATATGCAGGTCATGCTGGAGGCAGAGAGTCTTGAGCTCATTGTCCGGCTCATAGACTTCCTTCTGGGCGCCGTGGTCCATCAGGATGGCGTCGGCCTGCAGGATATATTCCATGACCTTTTTCTCGTTCATGACCCTGGGCAGCCAGCCGCCGTATTCCGTGGTGATATTGTATTTGCCATCCGAGAAAGCGCCGGCGCCGGCCATGCCTTCCATGATCGCGCAAGTTCTGCACTTGATGCATTTGGTGACCTTCCCCATCAGGATCGGGCACTTCCTGTTTTCAAGATCCTTTCCTCTTTCCAGGATGAGGACTTTCATATCCGGTTTCTTTTCACTTAAGCGGTAGGCGCACATCAGGCCGCCGATGCCGCCGCCGATGATGACGGCGTCATAATGTTTCATAAGACTCATAGATTACTCCTTGTCAGGCCAGGGCTTCATACTGTCCCCTTTGACAATAAAGGCCTTGTCTGAAATATCCGCCAGCGGGCTGTCGCTCAGCGAATCCGAGAAGAAGCTGTCGATTTCCGCGTCCCCGTAGACTTCACGGAAGCGTCTGACCTTCTCATCGCCATGGCAGTTCAGGCCGCTGTACTTTCCTGTTTTCTGATCCACAACCGAAGCCATGGACGCCCTGATTCCCGCCTTTTCACAGAAGGAGCGGATCAGGAACTCCGGCGAAGCGGAAATGACAATGTCGTCATCCTGCTGGGTTTCCTTATACCAGCGCTTGACATGGTTCATATGGGTGGAGGTATATTCATCCACCGCCTTGTCCATGTCATCGACATAGGTGAACATGTGGTAGAGATTCTCCTTGAACGTCAGCTTTTTCACCGCTCTGACGCCATAGAGAAAACCGTAGAGCGCCGTTCTCGGGATGGAGAGCAGCGTCTTCGGATAGTGGACATAAAGCCAGCGGACAAAACCGAAGGTTGAATCGCCCCGGTAAATCGTATTATCCCAGTCATATACATTCATGCAGTTATTCCTCGTTACCAGTATATTATATTATTTATTCGCTGATCCTCAAAATGTGAATTCCTGGCATCCCCCACGCGGTTCGTTTAAAATGCGGGTATGAAGCGTTTACTGATCTTTCTGCTTGCGCTCACTCTTGCCGGATGCGGCGCAAAGCAGGAAAAGAAAGAAGAAACCAGATATGAGAATCCTGCGTTTACGGCAGCCGTGAGCAGCGATCTTCACTATACCGCCTCCCCTTCC
>JAUNJW010000264.1:0-418 GCA_030533035.1 Erysipelotrichaceae bacterium | reverse complement strand
GGTGCCGGAAGTCACCGACGCCCTTGTCAGCCAGGTCATCGCGCTGAAGCCGGACGCTTTCATCATGACCGGCGACAATACCAACAACGGAAAAGAAGAGGATGTTAAGGCGCTCTCGGAAAAGCTCAGGAAGCTGAAAGACGCCGGCATTGAGGTGATCCTGACAACCGGCAACCATGACTATGGTCAGGCGGACAAAAGTGTTTGGGCCTGGGAAGAGTATATTCTGCCCCTCCTGGACATGGAGGAACGTGATCCGGATTCGTATTCATATATGACCGTGAATAACGGGGTGACAATTCTCGCGATGGATGATTCCCATCCCGGCGATTCCGGAGGCCGTTACAGTGAGGGGACGATGCAGTGGCTGAGAAGACAGCTGGAAACCGCAAAAGAAAACGGAAGCCGGGTGCTGTTT
>JAUNJW010000263.1:666-3137 GCA_030533035.1 Erysipelotrichaceae bacterium | reverse complement strand
TGCGGGTGATCCGGTCCTGTGTAGACGAATACATGCTTGCGCTGAACATCGCCCAGCTTGTTGTGCGGCAGCATGCCCTTGATTGCTCTTTCAACCCACTCAACTGTGTACTTTTCACGCATGAGCTTAGTGCTTCTGACCTTCATGCCGCCGGGATATCCGGAGTGTCTGTAATAGAACTTCTTCTCATCCTGGTCGCCTGTGATCTTCACTTTGTCAGCGTTAACGACGATGACATAGTCACCGCAGTCAACATGGGGTGTGTAAGCAGGCTTATGCTTGCCTCTCAAAACTGTTGCAACCTGAGTTGCAAGACGGCCGAGTGTGCAGTCTGTCGCATCCACGACATACCACTTATGCTCGACTTCACTTGGTTTTAACATCGTTGTCTGACGCATTTTTCATCCTCCTAATGTAGTTTCCGGGGCTACATTCAGAAATGGTGGTCGCTAAATATTCTAGCTGAATCAATGGGGCAAGTCAAACAGTTTTTCAACTGTTCGAAGCGATTCGTGCGGGCATTTGAAAACTGTCCCTCTAAACAGGGCAGCTGTCATTTTTACTTCTCTTCCGCAAGGCGGATTTCAACCCGCGCGCCTTCCTCAGCGCCGTTGTTTTTCAGCCATTCCATGAGCTGTTCCCTGAGGTTCACAGCTCTTTTAAGATCTGTTTCCGTATGCACTTCCACAATGCATCCCTCCTCTTTGGAAACAGCGCGCATTGTGCCGAGCTGCTGCTGGGATGTCCTGTAAGTCATGATATAGAAACGGGGCCATCTGTGATCGCTGACTTCTTTTTCAAGCTGCTCAATGGTTTTTTCAAACGGCAGGTCATCATCCGCGAGATATTCGCGGATCATCACCTCTTCATCCAGGGCGCAGATTTCAAAGTATTCCACCTTTTCCAGGGTCAGTCCGTTGGCCGGCGCGTTTTTCCTGGCGATTGTCTTGGACCTTGCATCCAGCATTTTCTGAATGTCTTCCGGCTGCAGGCGGCCCCTGCCGACTTCCACCAGCTGGGCGGCCATCATTCTGACCATATAGCGCAGAAAGCCCTTGCCATGGAATGACATTTTGAGAATATTGCCTTCCTGCGTGAAGACGATGTCATTGACAGTCCTGACCTGGTTCGGCGTTTCCGCCAGCGTATTGGAATTGAACGAAGTGAAATCATGGGTGCCGATGAAGTATTTTGAAGCTTCCTTCATCTTTTCCACGTCCAGCTTTACCGGACACTGGTAGGCTGTGTCCCTTGTAAAGACGTCATACGGTCCCAGGTTGATCCGGTAATCATACTGCTTGCGCCGGACGCAGTAGCGGGCGTGGAAGAGACGGTCTGTTTCCTGGACATCCATGATATGGATATCCTTCGGCAGATGTCCGTTCAGGGCCCCCATCCACTTCCTGGCGCTCATTTCCAGATCCGTATCAAAATGGAACACCTGGCCCCTGGCATTGACGCCGGCGTCGGTTCTGCCGGAAGCGACAATGTTGATTTTGGCGTGGGCTATTTCATGCAGGACAGATTCGATCTGTTCCTGGACGGATGTGTCATTTTTCTGCGACTGCCAGCCGGAATAAGCCGCGCCGCAGTAAGCGACTGTGCAGCGGTATCTTTTCATAACAGGACGGACAGCGCAATCATAGCCGCCAGCAGGCCGGCGCATACAAGCAGAAGGATATAATCCCTGGCATGCATTTTCAGGACCTTGTAGCGGGTTCTTTCTTCACCGGGGGCATAGCCTCTGGCTTCCATGGCGTTGGCCAGATCCTCGGCTCTCTGGAAGGCGGAGACAAACAGCGGGACAATCAGCGAGAGGATCGCCATGATCCGTTCGGTGATCTTTCCTTCCTTCAGGTCAACGCCGCGGGATTCCTGGGCCTTGATGATTCTCTGCGTTTCATCGATCAGGTCCGGGATAAAGCGCAGGGCAATACTGATCAGCATCGCGATCTCGTGGGCCGGCACGCCGATCTTCGCGAACGGCTTGAGCAGGTCCTCAATTCCCAGCGTCATATCCAGCGGTTTTGTCGTGGCTGTCAGACAGGTTGTGATCATGACCATCAGCAGCAGCCTGACCGCGATGTAAAGCGTCTGGAACACCGCGTCGGAATACATGGTGAAGGAGCCGATTGTGAATAACGGCGTCCCGGTTTTCAGAAACAGCGCGTTGATCACCAGCATCGGCCGCATGGCCTTCCAGATGAATGTAAAGCTGAGCTTTGCCAGCATGATGCAGGAAGCCACCGCCGCGAACAGGATGGCATAGCCGTACCATCCGGCCGGGAAGAAGATGGCGATCAGCACCAGCAGCATCCCCACGATCTTTGCCCGCGGGTCCATCTTATGGATCGGCGAATCCAGAGGTATATAACGGCCAAGTGTGATATTACCCATGTTTCACCTGCCTTGCCACGGCTGCGGCCAGTTTATCAATATCCTGGATGCTGTCATCGATCCTGAATCCGGCT
>JAUNJW010000263.1:0-656 GCA_030533035.1 Erysipelotrichaceae bacterium | reverse complement strand
CGAAGAATTCCTGGACGCTCATATGGGCGCGGATGGAGCCGTTTTCGACAACGACGACATTGTCACAGTATCTGAATACCTGTTCCATGTCATGGGTGACAATCAGGACTGTCTTGCCCATTTCCCGGTTGAGCTTTGAAAACAGCGACATCATTGACACTGTTCCCAGCGGATCAAGACCGGCTGTCGGCTCATCGAGCACAAGGATTTTGGGAGCCATGGCGAGAATGCCGGCAATCGCTGCCCTTCTCTTCTGGCCGCCGGAGAGTTCCAGCGGGCTCTTTTCATAGGTTTCCGGAGGCAGGCCGACCATCGCCAGCGCTTTTTTCGCCCTGGTGACCGCTTCCTCTTCCTTTGCCCCGAAGTTTTTCGGGCCGAAGGCTACGTCCTTGATGACAGTTTCCTCAAACAGCTGGTATTCGGGGAACTGGAAGACCAGGCCGACGTCGCCGCGCAGCGACTTCAGATTCTTCGGTTTTTCAGAAGCGGTGATTGTCCTGTCAAGAATGCGGATTGTGCCGGACTCCGGCAGCAGAAGCGCGTTGAGATGCTGGACCAGTGTGCTTTTGCCGGAACCGGTCATGCCGATGATGGCTGTGATTTTTCCTTCCTCGATTTCGAGGCAGACATCATTCAGCGCCTTGTATTAATAGGGA
>JAUNJW010000062.1 GCA_030533035.1 Erysipelotrichaceae bacterium | reverse complement strand
CACCGGAAAAAGTTGCCAGAACTGAATCCAGCTGGACCGGCCAGTACCTGCAGAAGGCACTGTCGTGGACAGAGGAACACCAGAAAGCATTAGCATCAGAAGAATGACACCGGACAGCCGGTGTCTTTTTCGTCAACACAATGTGAAATGTGATCGAATAATTCACATATTCTGTTGAAATGAAGTGTCCGCTAGTGTAACATACGGAAAAAGCACGACGTAAATGTTTGAAAAGTGAAACTGCACAAAGCAGTCACGGCTGTCCGAACATGATATACTTGTTGTGACTCAACGGAGGTGTTTTCGTTATGTCAGAATTCAAATACGATAAGAAAGTTACAATCCGGGAGATTGTCGAGTTCTTTAAATTCGAGCAGCTCACCGGAGATAGTCACGCACTCGACCGCTGGACCGTTGTCCCCGATATCAACCGGCCCGGTTTTGAGCTGTGCGGATTTTATAAAATGACGGAGCCGCGAAGGATCGTCCTCATCGGCAACAAGGAATCTGAATTCATCCGGACCATGTCCGAAGCGGATCAGAGAGCCCGGTTCCCGATGCTGATGGACGGGCTGACGCCGGCGATCATTATTACAAGATCAAACGAGGTTCCGCCGATCCTTGCCGAACTGGCAAAGGCCAACAACTTCCCGATTCTCAGGACTTCCCTGGAGACCTACAGAACCGTGACCGATATCATCACATATCTTGATGAAAAGCTGGCGCCGGAGGATACAATGTCAGGCGTTCTGCTGAATGTCTACGGCAAAGGCGTCCTGCTGACCGGTGAAAGCGGCATGGGCAAATCTGAAACCGCCCTCGAACTGATCAAGCGCGGACAGGTCCTGATTTCCGACGACCGGGTCGATGTCCAGCATATCCACAACCACGTCTACGGCCATTCGCCCTCAATCACAAAGGGCCTGATGGAAATCCGCGGCATCGGCATTATCGATGTCGAAAAGATGTTCGGAGCTTCCGCCCTGATGGACAGCGCCAGAATCGATCTGGTCATCCATCTGGAATCATACGAAACCCAGCCTGACTTCAACCGTATCGGTGACGAGGCAGAGCGGTTCACCAGCATTCTGAATGTGCTTGTGCCGACTGTCACACTGCCGATCAGCGCCGGCCGCAACGTGGCTGTTCTGGTTGAATCCGCAGTCACCAACTTCCGGCTCCAGGAAGCCGGATACAACAGCGCGGATGAGCTCAGACGCAGATTCCGTGAATATTCCGGCGGAAAGGATGGTAACAAATGAGATTTTTCCCTGACAGTTCAACCCTGCTGGCAATCGGCTCCTTTGCCCTGCGCTGGTATGCGGTGACACTTATCGCCGGGATCATAGCGGCATATCTGCTCATGTCCAAAGGAATGAAATCCCATGGCTATGATGTGGATACAGTGGATGAAATCCTCGTGCTGTGCATGATCGGCGGTATCTTCGGCGGCAGACTTTTCTGGGTTCTTGAAAATCTGTCAGAATACACGAAATATTTACCTTATATATTTGCTGTCAATGACGGCGGCTTCGATATCCTGGGAACAGCGATCGGCATCAGCGCGATGCTTGTGTATTACTGCATACGCCGCCATATGTCCACGCTCCGGACAATGGATGTCATTATGCCGGCAGTCCTGCTGTTTACCGTTATCGCCAGATTCGGCCGCTGCTTCGCCAACGCTTCCGTCTGGCTGGCGGAAGGCCTGGACGTGATCGGCTTCCTTGTGCTTTACTTCTTTATCCGCCCTTATCACGAGGGCAGAAGACGCGGCGACGTTGTCGCGGTCGGCTTCATGTGGCTGGCGCTTTCCCGCCTGATCTGCATGGTCATGGGCTGGGATCCCACTGCCCGCGGCGTGCTCCTGCCGGCGGCGGCAGTCGAACTGTTCGGAATTCTTCTGTATATCGTTGTTCACAGAAGAAAGCCGACCAAGCCGATTGTATTGTTCGATCTGGACGGCACGATTATGGATACCCGCTCAATGGTTATCCAGTGCTTCAAATACCTGTATATGAAGTACAATGACCCCCGCAACTTTACCCGTGACAAGCGCAATCTGGTATTCCGTGTTCCCCTGAAAGAGGCCATGGAAACCCTGTTCCCGGACAAAGACGCGGATCTGCTCTGCGAAGAATACAGAAAGTACCAGGGATCCTTCTCCTGGAGTGACTCCGTATCCCTGTATCCGAATGTCAAGACAACTCTGGATGAGCTCTGGCAGAACGGCTATCTTCTCGGCATCGTCTCAACCAGACTGACTTCTTCCTGTGAATCATGGCTCAGGCAGCTTGGCCTGTCCCATTGTTTCGGAACCATTCTCGGCCGTGATCTCTACAGCAACCCCAAGCCTGAACCCGGCGGAATTCTCTATGCCGGCAAGAAGCTCAAGCGCGGACACGATTCCTGTGTCTATGTCGGCGACGGTCTCAATGACATCCGGGCAGCCAAGGCAGCCGGCGTCTACTCAGTTGCCTTTGTCAGCGATCCTTCAAAGCGCACGGCTCTTGAGGAACTGCACCCCAACAGCGTTATTACCGACATGAAGGAACTTGAAGAACTGCTCAGGGAAAACCACGAATGGGCAGATGAAAACTGCTAGGAGAAAGGCATATGGACAAGACAGATTACAGAGAAGCCGTATATTTCAGAAAGCGTGAATACAACCGCAACGGCTGGAATGAACTGATTATCAAGGCAGCCGACCTGATTGCCCTGACCAAAGAGAAAGATGTCAGCGCGGTCTGCGAGGGCATGCTGAAGAACATGCTGGAAGGCGACAGAATTGTAAACGGATCCCCGGACAAACCTTCCGCAGATCTTGAAATCGCCTATTACTGTGACAACCTGAGCGAAAGCCGCAGAAGATTATATTGATTATGAAGAAGTACTTCTTTTTCGATATCGACGGCACACTGACCAACATCCATACCGGACAGCTCGTGCCGAGCGGTCTGGAAACCCTGCGCCAGCTGGAAGCCAACGGACATTTTGTCGCGATCGCAACCGGCCGGGCCTACTACAAAACAGTCAAGGCAGCAGCTGACGCCGGCATCCGCAACTTTGTGGCCAACGGCGGCGCGGCGCTTGTCATCAATGACAAGCTGATCAAAAACAGCCCGCTGGACAGAGAAAAAGCACTGACCGTTATCCACGAGGCGGATGATCTCGGCTATGGCATTCTGGTGGCGGTCAATGACAGCACAGACGTGGTCATGCGCGACCGCAGATTCCTTGAACAGTTCGGCGAAAGAAGAGAACCGACCAATTACATCTACCGTCCTGATATTCAGTACGATGATCTTGAAGATATCTACAAGATCTATATCTCCATTCCCCAGAAAGAAGAATACAGGATGAAGAACCTTGATCTTCTCGGCCATATCCGGATGGGAGCGGATTACTTCTGGTACCAGCATGATGAAAAGGACCAGGGAATCCGCGACATGATGGAATATCTCGGCGCTGATCTCAAAGACGTCGTGGTCTTCGGGGACGGTGAAAATGATATGGTCATGTTCAGGAAAGAATGGACCTCCATTGCCATGGGCAACGGCGATCCAAGACTCCTGGCAATCGCTGATTATGTGACAGACGCTGCCGAGGATGACGGCATCCGCAACGCCTGCCTGCATTACGGCTGGATCTGAACCGGTACATGTTACCGGTTTTTTATTTGGCGGAAGCGCATAAGGTTTAAGAATGACGTTTTCACATACTGCTCAGATGGGATTCGTTGAGATACCATTTGGGCAATGGTAAAATAATGCAGATAAGGCAGGTGGCGGATATGATCAAAAACAAACGCGTCATTCTCGTAACAGGCATGAGCGGTGCCGGCAAATCCACAGCGACAAGAGTGCTTGAGGATATGGGATACCATGTCATAGATAATTTCCCTGTGCAGCTGGTTTCCCTGCTGGCAGACATGATTGAAACAAGCACGGATCCCCGTTACAGCTACCTGGCCCTGTCCACGACAGCCCAGGATTTTTCAGAGTTCCTCAGAGGCCTCAAAGGCCAGAATATTGAAGTCCAGGTTCTTTTCCTGGAAGCCAGCGACAGCGTCCTTCTGCACCGCTACAAGAGCACCAGAAGAATGCATCCGCTGCTGCTGGTCAATGTGGCCAACACTCTGGAAGAGGCAATCGCTGTCGAGAGGCAGATGTTTGCCAGAAATATAAACAACTCATTTATCACGATCGATACATCGTTCCTGGCAGAAAAGGAATTCAAGCGCAAGATCGAACAGTATTTTGCCAAGTCTTCCGTTCCGGCATTCTCCCTTTCCTTCGTTTCCTTCGGCTACAAATACGGTGTACCGATGGATGCGGACTTAATGGTGGATGTGCGTTTTCTGCCCAATCCGTTCTGGGTCGTGAGCCTGCGTCCGTTCTCCGGAAATGACAAGGAAGTCTATGACTATGTCATCGACAAGCCGGAGACAAAGGAATTCCTGGACCGTCTTCTGGCCTTTACGGATTATGCCTTTGAGCAGTATCTCAAAGAAGGAAAGAACCACTTCACGGTTGCGATCGGCTGCACCGGCGGCCAGCACCGCAGCGTTGCCATAACCAACTTCCTTTTCGATCACTACAAGACAAAATACAACTGCTACAAAGAACACCGTGACGAAAAGGAGTGGATCCGTGAGTAACAGGAAAAATGTTGTGATTATCGGCGGCGGACACGGCCAGTCCGCAATCTGCCGGGGAATCAAGAATATCGACAATCTGAATATTACGGCGATTGTAACGGTCGCAGATGACGGCGGCAGCACCGGCAGACTGCGCCGGCAGTTTCATATTCCTGCCATGGGTGATATCCGCAATGTCATGGTGGCCCTGGCGGCGAGTGAGTCTCTGCTCGGCAATCTGATGGATTACCGTTTTGAGGATGTAAACGGCCTTGAACAGGATGTGGCCGGCCACAATCTCGGCAATCTGATCCTGACAGCCCTGACCAGACAGCGCGGCTCTTTTCTTGAGGCTGTGCAGATCATCGGCAAGATCCTCAATGTCAAAGGAAACATCATCCCGGCCACAACCCAGGTAATTACCCTGCTTGCGGAAATGGAGGATGACGTCATCGTCAAGGGCGAGGCCAATATCCCGACGCACCACAACCGGATCCGCAGGGTGTTCTATGAAGAACCGGTTCACGCGGTACCCGAAGCCGTGGAAGCACTGAAAAACGCGGATCTGATCATTTACGGAATCGGATCTGTCTATACAAGCATCCTGCCGAATGTCATCATTCCCGAAATGCGGGATGCCCTGGAGAATTCAAAGGCCCGCCGTGTCTATTTCTGCAACGCGATGACCCAGCCCGGGGAAACGGACGGCTTCAGCATGGAGGACCATGTCAGGGCTCTCAATGATCACGGCGTCACCGTGGACGAAGTGGTCATGGCCTGTGATCCGCTGCCCAAGGAAGCGGCTGAACGATACCGGAAAGAGGGGAGTCTGCCGGTAACGGAAAGAACAGACACCCATCCCTACATTGTGCACCGCGAGAGTCTTCTGAACTTTTCAGACGGCCTGATCCGCCATGATTCCCTGAAAATCGAGATGGCGGTGCGGAAACTTCTGGAGGAGCTTTAATGTCGTTTGCGTCAGATGTAAAAAAAGAAGTTGCCGCCAAAAACATGACCGGCAGTGACGCCAGGGCGGAACTGTCGGCGCTGATCCAGATGTGCTCATCCCTCTCACTGTCCTCCGGCCGCGGCATGACGCTGCTTGTGACAGTGGAAAACTCGGCGGTGGCCAGAAGGATCTATACCCTGGTCAAAGACCGCTATGACACAGATATTGAACTGTATGTCAAACGGAAGATGAATCTGAAAAAAAACCGGATTTACGGTATGCGGATTCTCTCCGGCGCGGTAACGATCATGCAGGATCTCGGCATCTACTCCGCAAGGGGACTGCGCAATGCGCCGCTTGCGAAGATTGTTCAGACAGACAACAATGCCAGGGCTTATCTGGCCGGGGCATTTCTTGCCGGCGGCAGTGTCAACGCGCCGGAAACCACCAGCTATCATCTCGAGATCGCAGTCAATTCACAGGATCACGCGGATTTCCTGACCGGCCTGCTTTCCCGCTTCGCGATCACCGGCAAGGTGGCAGTCCGCCGCCAGAAGCTGATTGTCTACGTGAAGGCGGCTGAAAAGATCGCCGATTTCCTGCGGATCATTGAAGCTGACAATGCGCTGATGACATTTGAAAATGTCAGGATCGAAAGAGATTTCGTCAACTCCTTCACCAGGCTGAACAATATGGATGTGGCCAATGAGATGAAGGCCCAGGCGGCAGCCGGCGGCCAGCTGGCCGACATAATGATTCTCGAAGAAGCAGAAAAAATAGACAGACTTGATCCGAAGCTGAAGGACATTGTCATGCTGAGGAAGGAATTCCCGGAATCTTCCCTGAACGAACTGGCTCAGATCTATAAGGAAAGAACCGGAACCGTTGTTTCGAAGTCGGGAATGAAGCACCGTTTTGTCAGAATTCATGAACTGGCAGAGAAGGTATTGGCACAGGAAAGAGAAAAAGAGGCAAGGCAGAAACGTGTCTCTTGAGATATGATATACACATACAGGAGTTTTCAGGATGATCGATAAAGCAAGAACGGAACAGACAAGTGAAATCAGGGAGCTTTGGAAAATCTGCTTTCCCAAGGAAGATCCGCGCTATATTGATTTCTATTTCAAAAATATCTATGACCCCCGCAACTGCTATGTGAATGTGGTGGACGGCAAAGTGGTGTCCGCGATCATGCGCAATCCCCATGCCATCATGTTCAACGGCCGGGTTCTGCAGGCATCCATGCTGGTGGGGGCGGCGACTCTGCCCGATTACCGCCGCCAGGGCCATATGAAGGAACTGATGGATGTCGTGCTTGATGCCTGTGAGCACAGCGAGCTGATCACAATGATCCAGTCGGAAGATCCTTCCTTATATGAGCAGTTTGGTTTCCGCACGATTTACAGGCGGACAGATTATAAGATTGAAAGAAAAGACGTCAAGCGCATCACCAATTTCGGCTGCGCCTATGAACCGACAGCGATTGACCTCCTGAAGGTATATTCCGCGTTTATCAGAAGATTCAACGGTTTCTATCCCCGTGACCTGGAATACTTTGTCCGCTATAAAAAGGAAATCACGGCTGTCGGCGGAAAGATCGTTGCCTATTATGACGGCAAGGATCATATCCGCGGCTACGCTGTCATGATTCCCCAGGGAAACGAGCTCAGGGTCGAGGAAATTGTCTATCTGGATTCCATGAGCCTGGTCAAGCTGTGCAACGCGGCCCTGCAGGAAAGACGGATCGTCCATCTGCTGGTTTCCGAGGCGGAAAACCTCAGCCTGGTTTTCCCCAATGCGCCAAAAAAGACTTTCGGCTCCACCATGTGCCGGCTGAATGACGCCAGTCTGTTTATCCGCGTCTTCAACCGCCGCGTCATTACCGTCGAGGATGCCTTCGGCATCAGCAGACGGCCTCTGAATCTCAACGAATTTGCATGAAAGGACATCTTTGGATGTCTTTTTCTTACGGCCCGAAAACGCGGCTGAATGTAAATGTTTTTCTGAAAACAGTTACAAACGCTTACATTTTCCTTGACGGCGGGGGCGGACCATGCAAAAATATTTTTACAAACCGATGAAGAAGGGTAAGTAAGCCTTGTCCCTTTCCTCAAAGAGAGCGGCGGAACGGTGGAAGCGCGGCAGGAGATACAGGGCTGAATGGACTTTGGAGGGCGACCTGAACGGACACAAGTAGGGAAGCCGGAGCCGGCTGCTCCGTAATCAAAAAACCTGCATATGACAGTATGCAAGAGAGGGCGCTGATCAGCGTCAAGCCGGGTGGCACCGCAGGTATATTCCTGTCCCAGCATTTTGCAGGGACAGTTTTTTTGTCTCCTGCAGAATTATGAGGCCTGCCGCTGTCGGGCAGGTCAGGAAAGGAGAAAAAATCATGACAGAAATCCCGTACAAAATCTATCTGGAAGAAAATGAGATGCCCACATCCTGGTACAACCTGAGAGCCGATATGATCAACAAACCGGCTCCTCTGCTGAATCCTGCAACCGGCAAGCCGATGACAGCCGCAGAACTCGGCGGCGTCTTCTGTGACGAGCTGGTCGCCCAGGAACTTGATGACACAACAGCATATATCGCGATTCCGGAAGAAATCCGCAGCTTCTACAAGATGTACCGTCCTTCCCCGCTGGTACGGGCGTACTGCCTTGAGGAAAAACTGCAGACACCGGCAAAGATTTACTATAAATTCGAAGGCAACAACACATCCGGCAGCCATAAGCTCAATTCCGCCATTGCCCAGGCTTATTACGCAAAGAAGCAGGGACTCAAGGGCGTGACAACCGAAACCGGTGCCGGCCAGTGGGGAACAGCCCTGTCCATGGCCTGCGCGTATCTCGGTCTTGACTGCAGGGTTTACATGGTCAAGATCTCCTATGAGCAGAAGCCGTTCAGAAGAGAAGTCATGCGCACTTACGGTGCTTCCGTTACACCTTCCCCTTCGATGAACACAGAAGTCGGCAAAAAGATCCTTGCCGAACATCCCGGCACAACCGGCAGCCTTGGCTGTGCTATTTCAGAAGCAGTTGAAGACGCGGTCACACATGAAGGCTACAGATATGTGCTCGGCAGTGTTCTTAACCAGGTCCTGCTCCACCAGTCAGTCATCGGTCTTGAGGCAAAGGCGGCGATGGACAAATACGGCATCAAGCCGGATATCATCATCGGATGTGCCGGCGGCGGCTCCAACCTCGGCGGCCTGATTTCCCCGTTCATGGGCGAAAAGCTGCGCGGCGAAGCAGATTACAGATTCATCGCGGTGGAACCGGCGTCCTGCCCGAGCTTCACAAGAGGCGTGTTTGCCTATGACTTCTGCGATACAGGCATGATCTGCCCGCTGGCCAAGATGTATACCATCGGCTCCAGCTATATTCCGGCGCCCAACCACGCCGGCGGCCTGCGCTTCCACGGCATGAGCCCGGTTCTCTCCCAGCTCTACCATGACAAGTACATGGAAGCTGTCGCGGTCAAGCAGACAGACGTCTTTGAAGCGGCTGAATACTTTGCCCGCTGCGAAGGCATCCTGCCGGCGCCTGAAAGCTCCCACGCGATTCTCGCCGCCATCAATGAAGCGAAGAAGTGCAAGGAAACAGGCGAGGAAAAGACAATCCTGTTCGGTCTGACCGGCACCGGCTACTTCGATATGGTTGCCTATGAGAAATTCCATGACGGCGATATGACAAACTATATCCCGACTGACGAAGAACTGCAGGCCTCCATCGCAAGACTGCCGAAGGTTGACTGAGTTTTCCGGATTATCTGAATAGAAAAAAATAACATGCGGCTTCTGAATTCATCAGAAGCCGCATATTACTTTTCAGGATTCCGTATGACTGAAGAAATCACGCTTGTGGAAGCCGGCTGTCATGAATCTGTATGCCGCCTTCCTTTTTGTCAGCCAGGCAATGTAGATGTCCTGCTTCTTTTCAGTGACGTTGCGTACCATTCCCTTCACCAGGAACTTTGCCACAGTGTCCGGTCTGTCGCCGAGGATGTTGTAGACCTTCTTTGTGCTTTCCGACAGCTGCATGGTTTCACTGCCGCCGAGCGGGTGGGTAATGAAGTCTGTGATCATGATGCCGGGATTCAGGCGTCCGATCTGTACCGGAGTATTGGTTTTTTCAAGTTCCTTGG
>JAUNJW010000262.1 GCA_030533035.1 Erysipelotrichaceae bacterium | reverse complement strand
GAGGATGCCGGCGGCAACCTCAAAGTCGTGAACAACTCCGATATCCGCAATTTCCAGAACCGCTCGAAAAACAAGTCGCGGGCCTTAAGCCTGGTGGCGGTTTCCTATAACACCGACATGAAATATCTGGAAGCTGTAGTCCGCGAAGCGCTGCCGAAGATGTATGCCGCCCACAAGGACCTCTATCTTTCCGTGCCGGTATATCTCGGCGTGGAGGAACTGGCCGACAGCGGCGTCACCCTAAAATTCTATGCCGAGGTCAAGGAAGACAATATCTTCGCCGCCCAGCGCCAGCTCAACCGCGACCTGCTGATCCTCTTCAGGGAAAAGAACATCGAGATTCCGTTCCCGCAGGTGGATGTGCACATGAAAAAGGACTGAGACAGTCCCGGTCATCAGACAATATCAGAAGCCGGAGATCCTTCTCCGGTTTTTGTGTCGGCAGGCATGCATATTTTCCGGCGCCGGAGGCTGATTCTTCCATGTCAAAAAGGCTATAATAATGACAGAGGTTGAAAAGTTATGTCAGAGAATATCATCAGAAAGACATTTCATTTCAGAGGCGCCGTCCAGGGCGTCGGGTTCCGCTACCGCGCCTGCTACGCGGCCAGGGAAGCCGGTGTGACCGGATGGGTCAGAAATGAATACGACGGCTCTGTCCGGATGGAAATCCAGGGGACAGAGGAACAGATCGACCGTGTGATCCAGGCGATTGAAAGGGGAAAATATATCTCCATCCGCCAGCTCCGCTCAATGAAAATTCCCGTGAAGGAAGGCGAGCGTGAATTCTCTATCCGGGATGATATCTGGATTTAAGGTGATTCAATGAATATTCTGTTCGTCAACTGCTGTGTCAGGAAACAGTCCCGTACTTACCGGCTGGCACAGCACTTCCTGCAGCAGCTTCCCGGAGAAATCACGGAAGTCAATCCGGTCAAAGAAAAGATACACGGTCTTGACGAAGAAACGCTGATCATCCGTGACAAAGCGCTGGCACAGCAGGAGCTGGACCATCCGGTTCTGAAATGGGCTGTGCAGTTCGCAAAGGCGGACATGATCGTCATCGCTGCCCCATACTGGGATCTTTCTTTCCCGGCGTCACTAAAGACCTATATCGAAAGAGTCAACTGTGTCGGCGTGACCTTTGCCTATGACGAAGCCGGCAGGCCCTATGGCATGTGTCAGGCAGAGAAGCTTGTCTATATCACCACCGCCGGCGGCCTGATCATCGATGACGCGTATGGCTATGGCTACCTCAGGGCCCTGTGTGACAATTTCTACAAAATCCCTGAAACCGTATATTTCAAAGCAGAAAATCTCGACATGCCGGACACCGATGCTGAGGCGGTTCTCAGAGAAACCAAAAACGAAATCGACAGATATCTGCGCACAAAAGACTGACCCGCAGTGGTCAGTTTTCTTTTTTTCAAAGAGGCGGATCCGGAATGAAAAGCCATGCCGCAGCAGTACGGGCATGGCTCTTTCAATGCAGGGATTCAGTCTTATGCAGATGCCTATACGGAGCGCTTTCCGAGTTTTCCGTAATAGTCGTCACGCTCAATCCAGTCGAGGAACTTCTCCACCTGGGCGTCCCAGAAGCGCCATTCATGGCCATAGCCTTCCATTTCATCCCAGGTGACGTCAGCGCCGAGTTCCTTCAGGTAGTCAGCGTATTCTTTATCCGCCTGGTACAGGGCGTCCTTTGTACCGCAGGAAGCGTAGATCTTCGGGAACTTCTTTCCTTCATCCTTGACTTTCTTTGCCAGGGCGTAAATGTCATTTTCAGGGGCCGGCTCCACTTTTTCACCGAACGGGGAAACGGCGAAGGTCTCAGGGTTGATGCCGACGCCGGCGGAGAAGGTGCCGATTGCCCGGAAGTTTTCCGGATGTGTCAGACCATGGAGATAGGAGCCGTAGCCGCCCATGGAAAGGCCGGCGATATACTTCTCTTCAGGCTTGTTTGAGATCGGGAAGTAATTGGTCAGGAACACAGGCAGCTCCTCATCGATAAAGCGCATGAAGTCATCGCCGCCGACTTTCGCGTAAGCCTTGTTTTCGGCGGAAAGGTTGACCACCGCGATTCTTCTTTCCTCGGCATACATCTCAATATTCGTGTAGCCGGTCCACTGGGCATGGTTGTTGCCGAAGCCGTGAAGCAGGTAAAGGACAGGGAACTTTTCCGGCAGTTCGTGGCAGGGCGGATAGTCCGCAAGTCCAAGCGACTCAGGGCAGGTGACGGAAGGGATCACGACCGTGATATCCACGGCCCGGTTCAGAACATACGAGTAAAAATTGCATACGAGTTTGGCCATTATATTTTTTCTCCTTGCTGTTGTAATTCCATTGTATAGAAAAAATGCTGTTTCCTGCATGAAAAAGATCCGCGTAAGCCGCGGATCATTAAATCATTATTCAGCTGTCTTTTTCGCGTAGGCCTCAGTGATCATGTGGGCGCATGTGTCAATGCCCAGAGTGGAGGAGCTCAGGCACATGTCATAGTAATGGTAATCGCCGAACTTCTGGTCTGTGTAGATGTCGTAGTAGGTGGCTCTTCTCTTGTCATTGGCAATCAGATGCTTTTCGGCATTTTTGCCCGGTTCCGCCTCATGATATTCTTCCGTGATTCTCTGGATTCTGTCCTTGTCATCGGCATAGATGAAGACTTTCAGCAGATCATATTTATCCTTGAGAATGTAGTCCGCGCATCTGCCGACGATGACGCAGGGGCCTTTCTCCGCCAGCTCAGTGATGATCTTTGTCTGCAGGACCCAGATCGTGTCACGGTTGGAGAATGTGTAAAGGTCCATGCCGGTCAGGCTGGCAAAGAAACCGGACTCCGACGTGGTCTCGCTGTTCTGTCTGACATATTCCGCGTCAAAGCCGCTTTCTTCCGCGATCTTCGTGATGATCTGGCTGTCATAGCATTCAAGACCGAGCTTTTCCGCGACCTGGTGGCCGATGGCGCGGCCGGCGCTGCCGTACTGGCGGCTGATTGTGATAATTGTGTTTTTCATATTCCCTCCGCGGCTGTTTCCCCACCGCTCTGTTAATACTATTTTAAAAGAAAAATCCGGATCTGCGGATGAAAAAATATCACCGCGGTTTCTGTACTGAAACGGATGGGGTATAATGCATACAATTACGGAGGACACGGTATGGTACTGGAAA
>JAUNJW010000261.1 GCA_030533035.1 Erysipelotrichaceae bacterium | reverse complement strand
ATTGGCCCGGAAGTCTCTGTTTCCGCTGATTTATTCTCAGAAAGACCTGTACAAATATTGTCCCCTCAGTCAGTGCACATATGATTCATTAAGGACCTCCCGGGATATAATGGATGCAGGCATGTGAAGGATCACGGTCTGTGATTCTCATATTGCGGGAGGATTTAGCGTATGCAATGGAAAAAAGCGTTGACTGTCTTGGTGGCAGCGCTCGCAATGAACGGGTGCGCCGCCCTGAAATCCGGGCTGCAGACAAAAATTCTGGAGGAATCCGGGCTGGCGGACGATCCTGATTACCAGAGATATATGACCCTTCTCGATCAGGAGCTTCTGGATGAGACAGGCATCTATCTGGAAACTGAAACAGCAGCCGGTCCGAATACAGAAAACGAAGGAAGAATTCATGTGACATTTGCGCAGAATCCCAGAGTCCGGGCACGCTTTTATCTGGACGCGGAAAAAACTGTCCCGGTCACTGAGTGCGATCTGAATCCGGGTGATCAGATTTATATCGATACACCTGTCGCAAGCCACCCGGCAACGGATCTTTTCTCCGCCGGCTCTTTCCGGCTTGTCTCCTATGACAGTGAATACAATGAAGTTTATTCCGAAGTCATTGAATCTGACGGAAGCACGATCACAATTCCCGAAAACTGTCCCTGGCCGCAGCTGAGTGTACAGCCTCTGGGAAATTATGACAGCCGTGTTGTCTATCTTTCGGACTATATACTTGATGAGGAAGGCAGACGCCACGAACAGGCCGGTGAATGGATTGTGAATGAGACAGTCTTCACCGAAACTTCCGCCGATATACCTTCCTCGATGGATCTTGATCCTGCTTATCAGTATGATCCGGGCGTATACCGTTTCATTTCATCCGATCCGGAAGCGTATCTTCTGGATGAAAAAACCGGTGTGATCCGCTTTGCGCATGAGGATGCCCTTAGCGAACTGAACCGCTATGAGATTGAACTTCAGAAATATCTCAATGTTCATCTCAGCGGCAGTCCGGCGGAAGGTCTGGTCAGTGCCTCTGTCAACGGCGCGCCGGCCTGGATTGAGGAGAATACTGTCAGAAAGATCCTGCGTGAAGACAGGCTCAGCATACTTGTCAATGAAGGATACAAAGTGACTTCAAAGGATCTTGCCGCTAAGGGTGAGCCCGAAAAGACAGAAGAAGGCTATCTGTATTCATTCGATGTGCCGCAGGACGCAGAGGCAGACCCGTGTATCCTGATCCGCAAAGACACAGACTCCTGGCAGCCGCTGTCGGTCTGGCACGCGGAACTGTCCCTGATCAGATCTGACGGAAAAGAAGCCGAAGAGGGAGAAGCCATCGATCCTGCCGAAACGGTACGGCTCCGGCTGATTCCGGAAGAAGGATACTATATCAGCGGCAGTGATATTGAAAACAATATGCTGGAAAAAGAAATGACATTCGAGGAATATCTGGGTTCCGTCGATGATATCATCAATTCCCATAAAATCAGCAGATTCATTTCCGTTAAACTCGCGGACACAGGCGAACACGGAACCTGTGAGTATTCACTGAATAAAGAACCGGTATCAGAAACAGTAAGCGGACTGAAAGCCGGCGACAGAATCAAGGTGAAATATACGCTCACCGATAAAAACTGGAAGTTCGACAGCGGCAGCGACGATGTCCTGAGCAATCTCATTGAACTGGTTCAGAGCGTGTTCAGCCGCAGCAGCCGGACCGTTTATATCCATGTCAATGCCGAGATGGACGGGGAAACACTGAACGGGGAAGACTACACCTTCATCAGAAAGAGAGGCAGCTGAGATGAAAAAGAAAGAACTTCTCAATAAAGCGGTCAACGCTGCCGCTCAAAAAGCGGGAATTGACGGAAAGATGCCTGACAAAATCGATGTGAACTTCACAAAGAGGCTCAAAGCAGACGGTTTCTGGGGCATCATCCTCGCCATTGCGGTATTTATATTCTCTGCTTCCGCATGGCTGTATAACAGCATCCCGAAAACATCAACGTCTATCGGTGACGCCTTCGGCAAAGTGACCGGTCTTGCGGCCGGATCCTTCCAGGCTGCCCTGGATGTGCCGGATACACAGAAAGCAGAATTGACAAAGGAAGCCGCTGAAGAGTTCGCCCATGACCTGGGCCGGCTTGAAATCATGCGCTCAAAGATTCAGTACATGGATTTATACAACACTGAAGACACCTGGTATTCTCTGAACGGCAGGAATGCGGAAGCGGTTTTCACCGTCGATCTTTCCCAGGCGGAATATGACGGCACTGTCCTTTCTGTGCCTGAGATTGACATTTCACTTGCCATGGCTGAAGAAGGTGAAACCATAGCCCAGTATACAGCGTCACAGAGTGAGGATCCCGCATCCTCATACACAGCTTCCCTCACATCCCCTGCCGCCTCTTCAGAGGAAGCTCTTGCGGCACTCAGAAACGACAGCGCTTTTATGGATCCTCTGAAACAGCGGGCACAGGAGAAGATCAGCGGACTGTTCAAAGCGCTTTTCGGTGAGGAGACAGAGATCAGTATTTCATGGAAGGAGGTCATTGAAGATGTCACAGAAGAAGAATACTCAGAAGAAATCCCGGAATTCTGAGCAGAAGAAAGATATTCACAAGCTGATTCTGATCATTGCCCCGTTCCTGCTTCTGGCCGCAAGCTTTTTCCTGGTGAGAACCGCCATGGACAAAGTGCTTGTCAACGCGATGGACGCGTTCAAGGCATCGGAAGATGAAATGACCTCATCAACATACGAAAACGCATCTGAGATTTATACAGCAGCCGCTATGGCGGCAGAGCTTCCCGCCCCACGGACCATAACAGTCAGATCGCTGAAGCAGGCGGAAAAAATCGAAGTCTTCAGGGTTCCTGCTTCTGAAATCATCACTGAAAACAAGGAAGACAACGAATATGGCATCACTTCCTGGATCCGCCTTGAGGACACAGCTGTCTATACTGTCAATCCGTCTCTCAGCGACATCATCATTGATGAGGAGCGTGGGATTGTGACCATGCGAATCAGCCGTCTTGAGCTGGAACTCGATGAGGAGGAAGAAACCGCTGAAAAGCTTCTGTTCCGGCAGGAAACCGGAATTGAAAATGACACTGATCCATCCGAAGCAGCCGCACTTACGGAAGAGAAAATGATCAAGGAAGGAAGAACAATGATT
>JAUNJW010000260.1 GCA_030533035.1 Erysipelotrichaceae bacterium | reverse complement strand
ACACTGCTTTTTCTGACTCCTTCAATTGGCTTATTCTCTTCTAAAGAGGCACCAAGACGGGCTGATATTCTGCTTACTTCGTTGCGGAAATAAGGATTTGGCTCTTTTGAGAGAGCCGCGTAGAACGGATCAAGGATCATGTCCATGCTTTCAGGACCGCAGTCCTGAATGGCAGCATCGATCAGATTACATTTGCCGATGGCATGCATGACGCTCATTGCTCCCATGGAAACTCCGAGAACGATAATCCTGACATTACTGCCGAATCTGTCTCTGGCGTACCTTACCAGCGCAATAAGATCATCAGCTTCCTTTACCCCGAAGGTGCTGCATGGAGCCTTGCTTTCACCGAAATGGCGCTGGTCGAACATTATGGTGCTGTAGCCCAGATCATGGAAGATTTTAGCCTGCGGAGTCAGCACGTAACGGTTCTGGCCGTAGCCATGAGCCAGGATGGCAATTCCCCTGGCATTTTCCGTTTCATGATATTCAGCGGGTATCATGACGCCATCTGCTGATGTGATACTGAAAGTTTCGATCGGAAACTCTGAATAGATCTTTTCCAGGTCCATGTTCTCAGTCCTGGATTCCCGTTCAAATACAGTCTTGCGTGACGGCCTGATGGAACCGAACGGTTTATACATGATCCCGGCGATCACCTTTGCCAGCATTCTCTGAATGATACGTGGTGTACTCATTTGATCTCCTCTCTGACCCTGTCCGGGTCGAACTGTACTGATATTCCATCTTCGGAAACAACTCCCTTTTTCCATTCCTTTTCGGTCATTCTGCCCACTTCCATTCCAGTCAGCAGCCGGTCGTATATTTCAAGTTTTTCCAGTGGTACCGGTACATTCTGATGCGCCGGGTAGTTTCTGTTTACCTTTCCCTCGCTGACAAGTTTTCTTATTACAGCAATAGTATGATGATACTCCCTCAGAGAAGTGCTTTCCGGAAACTGCAGCAGTACCGCAGCCCCTCCGCAGATATCTCCGGAAAACAGCAATCCGCTGTTTTCGTCAAGTAACGATATTGAACCTGCTGTGTGTCCTGGCGTTTCGATTATGTCGACTTTTCTGTCTCCCAGTTCAAAATACCCGCATTTCGGAAGAGACAAAGTATCAGGAAACGGGTGGGAATAGATCCGCTTTAGCGCCTTGTTTGCCAGCACAAGAAGGCACTTCTTCGCCAAGGCGTTATCCGTTGCGGTCTGCAGGATCTTCTCAATGGTGTCTCTGCGACTGTGCCTCAGGTATACTTCTCTGTCTTTTTCACTCAGGTAAACCTCGTTGTAGAGATAGTTGCCGCTGATATGGTCAAAGTGACCATGGGTATTTACAACTATAAGAGGTTTATCAGTCAGCTTCTTTATGGTTCCGGGAATGTCGGTGAATCCATATGCCGTATCAATAAGAAGACTTCTTTCATTGCCCTCCAGCAGGTAGCAGTAAGCAGCTTCTCCCAGCAGTTTTTCCGTAAATTGCCATGTATGAGAGTCAAGCTGTCTTACAGTAGCATTTTTCATGAATTGTTAACTCCTTTTCAGTTGTGGTGTTATTATCATCCATAGGATAATACACTTGTTCTTTCCTACACGGTAACACCTTGAACTTGGGTTTTTCAATACGGCAGAGATTGGACTGGACAAAAGGGGGCAAAGTGTTCTATGGAACTGACGGAAAAACAAAAAGAAACCCTCAAACGCAATAATGAGGAGTCCAATTTTGTCACAAGGGAGGCGGCGCAGGAAGCGCTCTTTCTGCTGATGAAGGAGCAGGATTATGAGGAGATCCGCATTACGGACATTATCCGCAGGTCCGGGATCTCACGCAGCGCGTTTTACCGGAACTATAAGACGAAGGATGATGTACTGCGCGATGCCGTCGGGGATATGGCCTCCCTGGTCATTCGTGCGTTCACAACGGACGTCGAGGAAAACTGGCGGCGTTATATCCGATGTATCCGTCAAAACCGAAGCAAGCTGGAACTGCTGGTGCAGGCGCACCGGGAATGGTTCCTGCTGGACGAGTATAATAAACTGGCGGATTATTCTTCCGGTACAGATTTCGTCACGGTGCTCCCGCACGGATACATCTATAATATGACCATCTATTGGGTGAAGTGTGGATTGCCGGGCGATGATGAGGAGGTCGTAAAGCGAATGATCGATGCTTGCCAGAAAAACGCTGTTGTCATGCTGAGTGGCGTGATTCCTGAGGAAAACTTGGAGAAAACATTATCGCATTTTAAAAAGTGAAATAAATAGCACGGTTTTTCATTCTTGTATCCGATTCCATTTTAAGCTATCTATTCTCGCAAACCCGCATAAATTCAAGGAAAAGAGAAAAACACCCTGAGAAATCCGAACACACAGGGTTCAGATATCTCAGGGTGTTTCAGCGTCAAAAAAATGTGAACCAAACAGCTTCAATCATTTCTCAACAAAAAGGTGGAAAATCTTTGTCATCAGCGGATTACACTAAGATTAACTTCTATGCTTTTATATTGCCTTTATTATTTGATTTTTCAAGGTCCTACACACCTTTTCGGTGTGGGGAGTTTTAGGTATTTATGCATCATACTGTGCTAGATCCCGGATGATTTGGTTATAAGCATCCACAATTCTTTGGGCCGCTTCCTCGTCGGTTCCCTGCATGCCACTTTTTGCCCAGTAGATCAGAACATTGTAGATCAAGCCGTTATTCATCGCGGTTACAAAATCAGACCCGGAATTGTTATCGAGGCCTTTGTTTATGCGGTCCAGGAGATGATGCGCTAAACCTGCTTTAATTATGAGATTCAGTTTTTCTTTATGCCTACGGAGCGCCCGGAAGGTTCCTGTCCAGTTGCCGGAAAGCGACTGAGTCATACCCTCATGGACCGCCCGATCTAATTCGTCAAGTGTATCGTATAGAATATCTTCTTTTGCTTTGAAGTTGCGGTAGAAGGCACTTCTGGACACGCCTGACCGCTCGATGATCTCCGTGATCTTAATCTCGCTGAAGTCTTTTTTACGCATCAAGATATAAAGGGCATCTCGAATGGCTTCACGGGTCACATAGTTGGATTCTTCGTTGTTTAACTTCAAGATTCTCCGCTGCTTCTCAGTTTTTTCCATAGAACAATTTCCATCCTTTTGTCCAGTCCGTTCCCCGAAATGTTGAAAGGGACAGGATTTTTTAGCTATGCTTTCGATAGAAC
>JAUNJW010000061.1 GCA_030533035.1 Erysipelotrichaceae bacterium | reverse complement strand
CGTAGACGGTAAAACGGACCCCTTCACTGCCTTCATATGAAAAATGCGCACCGAAAAAACGATACGCATCTATACAATGGCCCTGATGAAAGCTTTCTATAATTTTAGCCTGGTCCATGTAAACCTCCTGATACTTCCGGCAAAAGGCCACGTTAAAAAGACCTGCCGGTATTAAGCGGTCAAAGTATACCGTATTATGAGAAGAATCTCAATGACCGCAGGCAAAAAAACACCATGTGTTTTTCCGTTTCAGTCATCTGTTTTCAGACCGGTTTCACAGGCATAAAAAAAAGGGACAAAATCTGTCCCTTTTTGTGCAAATCAGTGAAATGATCAGGAGAGGATCGGCTTGCAGGCTTCTGCCAGAGCGTCTTTTTCTGCCTGTGCTTCTGCGAGATCCTTGCCGAGAGTTGTGAAGTATGTCTTGACCTTCGGTTCTGTTCCGGAAGGACGGACGATAACCTTGGCGCCGTCTTCAAGCTCATAAATCAGAACGTTAGCCTTGGGCAGGCCTGTTTCTTCCGGCTTCAGATAGTCAATCGCCTTGGCAACTGCCTTGCCTGCGAAGTCTTTCGGCGGATTGGCGCGGAGGCCTTCCATGATGGAAGCCATCTTGTCCATGCCGGAAAGACCCGGGAATTCGAAGCTGTCAACCTTGTTCAGGTAACGGCCGTACTCAGCATAGATTTCTTCCAGTCTCTGCTTGATGGAGGAGCCGATGCTTCTGTAGTAAGCTGCCATTTCGCAGATCAGCATGGAGCCGATGACTGCGTCCTTGTCACGGACATACGGTCCTGCCAGGTAGCCGTAGCTCTCTTCGAAACCGAAGATGAATCTGTCGACTTCACCGGCTGCTTCGAGCTGGGCGATCTGGTCGCCGATCCACTTGAAGCCTGTCAGTGTGTGACGGAGTTCAACACCATAGTGTTCTGCAACCTTGTCAGCCAGCGGTGTGGAAACGATGGACATGACAGCTACAGGCTTTTCAGGCATTGTGCCCTTCTCGATTCTGCCGGCGCAGATGTAGTCGAGAAGCAGAACGCCCATTTCGTTGCCGGATACGAGCTCATATGTGCCGTCCGGACACTTCATGGCGATACCGACACGGTCAGCGTCCGGGTCAGTTGCGAGCATGAGGTCAGCGCCGACTTCCTTCGCCAGTTCAAGGCCCTTCTGGAGAGCTTCGAAGATTTCAGGGTTCGGATACGGGCAGGTTGTGAAGTAACCGTTCGGATATTCCTGCTCAGGAACGATGGTGATGTCGGTAATGCCCATGTCATTGAGAACGCGGGTAACCGGAACAAGACCTGTGCCGTTGAGCGGTGAATAGACAAGCTTGAGACCAGCTGTCTTGCAGAGACCCGGTCTTACCTGTCTGGCTTCGACTGCTTCATAGAATGCATCCTTGCAGTCATCGCCGACGAACTTGATCAGTCCTCTTTCAACGCCTTCCGCAAAGGAGATGAACTTGGCGCCGTTGAGAACGTCTGTCTTCTGGATGGAATCATAAACAATTGCGGCAGCGTCGTCTGTCATCTGGCAGCCGTCCGGTCCGTAAGCCTTGAAGCCGTTGTACTTGGCAGGGTTGTGGGAGGCTGTGATCATGATACCTGCGTTGCAGTTGTAATAACGTGTTGCGAAGCTGAGCGCGGGAACAGGCATCAGCTCATCATAGATTCTGACATTGATGCCGTTGGCAGCCAGAACGCTGGCTGCGTCTCTTGCGAAGTTCCAGCCCTTGAGACGGCTGTCATAGCTGATCGCGACAGTCTGGTTGCCGCCCTGTGTGAGGACCCAGTCAGCCACGCCCTGTGTTGCCTGTCTGACAACCCAGATGTTCATGCGGTTTGTACCTGCGCCGAGTGTGCCGCGCAGACCGGCTGTACCGAATTTCAGAGCAACAGCGAATCTTTCCTTGATTTCGTTGTCATTGTCGGCGATGCTGAGAAGTTCCGGTTTCAGATCGCAATCCTGAAGATCTGCTTCGAGCCAGCGTTTGTACTCATCAAGATACATACTTTTTACCTTTTTCCTTTCGTATCATTATGAATTATATTTTTTGGAAAAAAAGGAGACGCTCAGTGCGCCTCCCCTTTGTGTGCCTCTACTTTAATTAAGCGATGACTTTCTGAGCACGAAGAACATCTTCAATTGTCTGGACAGCGACATCTTCGTCTTCACCTTCACAGGAAACTGTGATTTCGGACTGTGTCGGGATACCCAGGGACATAACGCCCATGATGGACTTCATGTTGACTGTGCGGCCCTTATAGGAAACCTTAACTTCGCTCTTGAACTTGCTTGCAGCATTGACTGCTACTGTAGCGGGGCGTGCGTGTAATCCAACGGGGTCAATAACTGTAACTGAAATCTGCTTCATTATTAATTTTACCTCCCATTCATTGACTAACTGTATTTTATAACATCATAAACGGTCTAGCAAGCGGTTACATTTATTTTTCAGCCGCGCCTGCTTTAAGGTTTTTTACGCCTGTTTTTCCTTGATTTCCCAGTTGTAGCGGCAGTACAGAAGCATTTTTTCCTTCAGCTTCTTACTGATCTTTTTGTTGAAACATCCCGGTTCTGCCCGCCATGTCCAGGCCGGCTGTTTACCGGAAGGGTCATTGAAGCGTGCTTCCGAACCGAGCTCCAGCAGATCCTGCATCTGTACAATTGCGAGATCAGACTGGCATGAATAGACTGCCCTGAGCATGCCCCAGGTGAAGCCTTCTTCCTTGTTGAGACCAAGATATTCCGCGGCCCGTTCAATCCTTGCCTTGTTTTCCTTCGCGTTTTTCCAGCCCGTCAGGGTGTCATTATCATGGGTGCCGGTGTAGGCAACGGAATTCTTTTCATACTGGAACGGCATGTAATAGGAACCCGGGTCATTGGGATCAAACGCATACTGCAGGATCTTCATGCCGGGCTGGCCGCTCTCTTTGACCAGTGCCTTGAGCTCGTCAGTCAGCTGGCCGAGATCCTCCAGAATCAGCTGCTTGCCGCCGAGTTTTTCTTCCATCTTCCTGAAGGCATCCAGGCCCGGGCCCCTGCGCCAGTGGCCTCTTGAAGCGTCGGGATCATCCGCCGGAACGGCATAGTAGGAAAGATATCCCTGGAAATGGTCAATGCGGATCACATCGAAAACCCGGCACATGTGGGCTACCCGGTCAATCCACCATCTGTATCCGGTGTTTCTCTGGTATTCCCAGTTGATCAGCGGATTGCCCCACTTCTGTCCTTTCGGATGGGCGCCGTCCGGGCCGAAGCCGGAGACATAGACCATGTGATTGTTATGATCCATCTCAAACGCTTCCGGATGGGACCAGACATCAATGGAATCGGCGGCGATATAGAACGGCAGGTCGCCGATGAGCTTAATGCCGCGGCTGACGGCATATGCCTTGATTTCCATCAGCTGCTGCCAGAAGAAATACTGCACACGCTGCCAGAAAATGACTTCCTCAGCGAGTTCCTCAGCCTTGCGGGCGGTTTCCCAGCTGTCGTGGCGGCGCAGTTCTGCCGGCCACTTCTGCCAGGGTTCCCCCTTCATCTCGGTCTTGATGGCCATGAAGACCGCGTAGTCCCTGAGCCAGTCTTTTTCATTTTCAAGGAAACGGAAGTATTCTTCCGGATGCTTCAGCGGCAGTCTGTCAGCTGCCAGCTTCAGGATTTTATTGCGCTCTTTATAGAGAAGACCGTAATCAACCTTGTCTTTTTCTTTGAACCATTTGACGGATTCCACTTCCTTTTCAGTCAGAAGTCCCTGTCCGATCAGTTCGTCAAGATCGATCAGATAGGTGCTGCCGGCGTAGGAAGAAAGCGCCTGATACGGCGAATTGCCGTAGCCGGTAGGGCCTAACGGCAGCATCTGCCAGTAGGTCTGGCCCGCGTCTGCCAGCCAGTCGATGAAATCCCTTGCGTCTTTGCCCAGTGTTCCGACTCCGTAAGGTGAAGGAAGCGATGTGACGGGCATCAGTACACCTGCACTGCGAATCATAATGATAATTCCCCCTTGCAATACTTCACCCATTGTATCAAAAAAGACAGACTGCAGGAATCTGTCATTTGTGATATGGCTCATTGCGGCGGATCCGGAAGCTGCGGTAAATCTGTTCGAGGACAAGAATCCGGCACAGCTGGTGGGGAAAGGTCGCGTCCGAGATTTTCCAGCGGAAATCCGCCCTGGCAATCACTTCCGGACTCAGACCGAGCGATCCGCCGATCACGAAGTCTATTCTGTTGCTGGAATGGCTGTAGAGCGTTTCCATCTTTTCCGCCAGGCCTTCCGAGGAAAGCTGCTTCCCGGCCAGGTCCAGCAGAATGACATAATCGTCCTCGCGGATCTGTTTCAGAAGCCTCTCCCCTTCAGTCTTTTTGACCTGTTCGTTTTCGGCGGCGGAGTTGCTTTCAGGCGCTTTTTCATCCGCCACTTCAATGACTTCGATTCTGTCATACGGACGGATCCGGCCGCTGTAATCCTCAATGCCCTGTTTCATCCAGCCATTGCGCACTTTGCCGCAGGCGATGATCCTGATCATTCGAGGACCACGCTCACTTCCTGGCTTTCGCCTTTTCTCAGAATACTGAGAACAACCGTGTCGCCGGCCGCATGGCTGTAAAGCATGGTGCGCAGCGCGTCGTCATCCGTGATTTCCTCACCGTCCATACTGACAAGTATGTCGCCTGTGTGCAGGATAGTTTCTGTTTCCGTATTCTCGGCGATATAGGTGACAAGAACACCGGTAAGAAGATCGAGGCGGATATCGCGTTCGCTCTTTTCATACGGCAGCATGTCCGCGACCGGTCTGACGGAAATTCCCAGAGAACCGCGCGAAGCCCTGCCGTCGGCTTTGAATTCTTCATACAGCAGCTGCATTTCCGCCACTGAAAGCGCGCATGTCATACGGTCGCCGGAGACAGATCTGCTGACGATCATGCCGAGCAGCTGGCCGCCGACATTCATCAGCGGGCCGCCGGTCATTTCCTGGATCGACACTGCGTCGCAGTCAATGATGCTGGAAAACCAGAGGCTGCCGGCCGCGATTCTTCTCTGGCCGGGCTGGGAAATCACGCCGAAGCTGACCGGGGCGGAATTGGTGACGGGCGACCTGCCGCCCATGACCGCAGCGTATTCACCCTGGCGGATGACATCGGCTGCCGCGAGTTTCATGACAGTCACATCAAATCCGGGTCGGACCTTCAGCAAAGCGCTGCCGGTTACAGAGTCAACGGCTGCCACTTCCGCTTCAGCCGCGGCCGAGCTGTCAAAGTAAACGGTCAGTTCCGCGCCGTCGCTGACAATCTGGTCACTCGTGAAAATAAAGACATCGTCCTCTTCCTCGGCAAAGATGATGCCGGAGCACATGTGTCTGAGGCCGTTTGATCTCGCCATGACGGTCACGATGGAGGCACGGACGTTATCAGCCATTTCGGAAAGGTCGGTCGAATAGTCGACAACCACGTTTTCCGTCACGTCAGAACCGTCGTTCTGGCGCGGCGAATTACTGAAGACCTGATATGTCAGGATGGCATTCCATGCCAATAAAACAGCAAACGCTGCCAGGATCCATTTTTTCATGTCCCATTCCTTTCCGGATCATTTCATGCTGGCCTGCCGCGCAGAGCACGAGATCCCGGTTCAGCCGGTCCGCGCACTGTTCAGAAAGAACACGGCGGGATACTTCGAGTGCCTTTTCACGGGTATTCGCTTCCTGTGAAATATGGGCGAGAATAATCATTTTTGTTTTCGGGCTGACAATGCGGGCAAGAATCTCTGCGCAGTCCTCATTGCAGAGATGGCCCTGGTCGCTGTAAATGCGGGCCTTGAGGAACTGCGGCCTTCTTGTCGCCATTAACATGCCGACATCATGGTTGGATTCCATGATGATATAATCCGCGTCTTTCAGAAGCGGCAGGTAGTTTTCGTTGACATAGCCGGTGTCGGTGATGTAGACAAGTTTTTCTTCCCCGTCCTCAAATACAAAACCGGTTGTGTTCGGCGCGTCGTGCGAAAGCGCCAGCGGTGTGATTTTCAGTGTCTCCAGGACAAACGGTTTCAGCGGCCGCAGCCGGAATGTCTCCACTCCGTCAATCTCAACCGGCGAGTAAACCGGCAGGTCGGCGAAGTGGCGGATCTGCGAGATATGGTCGGAATGGTCATGGGTGATCAGCAGCGCGTCAATCTCTTCCCTGACAACACCTGCTGCCGCAAGTGAGCTGAAGAGATGTTTTTTTGTTGTGCCGCAGTCGATCATGATGACCGCCGTGCCGTCGCGCATGACGAAGCTGTTGCCTTTGGAGCCGGAAGCGAGCAGTGCGAACTCCATCATCCTGCCGGCACCGCCTCACAGCCCAGATAGCCGTCACACGCGTCCATCGGCTGTGTGAAATTGATATCGCCGTCCTTGAGAACCATGAAGTGGACATGAGGGCCGGAAGCCAGGCCGGTCATGCCGATATGGCCGATGACCTCGCCCTTGCGGACGGTGTCGCCGACTTTCAGCGGGCTCGGTTCATTCATATGGCCGTAGTAGGTCATCAGGCCGTTGTTGTGGTTGATGATCACGTAATAGCCGTTGATAAATGTATAGCCGTTGACTTCAACCGATCCGGTATCCGCCGCGAAGACTTCGCCCCAGCGGTTGTACTGGTTGATGAAGTCAGTGCCGTTATGCCCCCAGTAGCAGCCGATCCGGCAGGTGATCGCCGGGTTGTCAACCGGATAGCGCATGTTGCCGGTACCGACATTGGGCTGCTGCATTGTGCCGACCGCGATGATTTCACTCTGCGGGGCGGTGATTTCAACACTGGACTGTTCGGTACCTGAAACCAGGACGCCGTTGATCCATTTTTCGGCGTAAAGAACATTTCTGGTGCCGTTGACGCCCTGCTGGCGGACCTGTGACTCACCGATCAGGATGTTTTCATCCTCGACATAGGTGGTCTCGTAATAGACAGGCACCTGGCGCAGCGAATCCTTTGAGACAACGATGTCGATCGGCGACTCAAAGTAAGTGACGCACAGCTGGTCGCCCTCGACCAGCGCCTGGTCAACCGAGCTGATCTTGTCGCGGTTGAGATTCATGATCTGGGTCGCGGAAAGACCGTGGTTCCTGGCGCCGACACCGGCCACGGTGTCATATTTCTGAACCGTGTAATATTCCTTTTCGGTATTGGAGCCGTATTTGAGATATTCAAGGATCTCTTCCTTTGTCTGCATGATATCCTGCGGGGCGGCGTAATCACGGGCGGTGGTGATTTTCTGGGTGATGGAGATTGCCATATCCTGCGAACCGAAGGTCGTCAGGGCCGGGATCGTCTGGCCGTTGCGGATCATGTTGAGCGACTGGGCGTCCGTGAAGTTCAGGATGTACTCCGTCATCGCCTCCTGATACAGGGCATCGCTGGTGACATAAATACGGGAGTAGACGCCGTCTTCATCAGAGAATGAGACAGCGGTCGCTTCAAGGGAATACAGGGAATTGTCATCAAGATATTTGATAATCTGGTCATCAGCGTCGGTATAGGTGAAATATCCTTCCTCGCTTGTCATATACATATCGCGGGCAAGATAGACCGCGGAATCCGGATAATCTTCTTTGTATTTTGTTCTGTATACCTGTTTCAGATGCCGCATCAGCTTGTTCTTGTCGAGAACGATGCCGATCAGCTTTCCCTGCTGATAGACGGGATGGACTGTCACCGGCTGCTCGCTGACCGCGAGGGCCTGCTGGCTGAACTGGCCGATGACCGCCGTGTCTTCAACCGGTCTGGTCACATGACGGCCGGCAAAACGGGGCAGAAAGAGCACAATCAAAACAGCCGCCGCAAAACATAGCAATGCTGTCAGGAACTTTTTCATACTCCCCTTCCTTTCTGTTACTGGTCGCTGGAAATATTGTAGAGGGCGTTGGTGGCGCCTTCAAAGGCAAGATAAATCTTTCTTGTGGCGCCGTTTCTGTGCTTGGCGATGTTGATCTCAAGCCGCTCCGTTCCCTCTTTCTGTGCCTGTTCACGCAGGGCCTCGTCATAGTAGGCTTCCCTGAACAGCATCAGGACGATGTCGGCATCCTGCTCGATGGCGCCTGATTCACGCAGGTCGCTGAGCATCGGGTGCTTGTTGTCACGGGACTCAACGCTCCGGCTCAGCTGTGAAAGCGCAATAACCGGAACCTTGAGCTCACGGGCCAGGCCCTTGAGGTTTCTTGAAATCTCAGAGACTTCCTGCTGGCGGTTTTCGCCGCGGTTTCCTGAACCTGTGATCAGCTGGATATAGTCGATCAGAATCATGCTGAGACCGTGCTCCGCCTGCAGACGGCGGCACTTGGAGAAGATTTCCGGAACCTTGATTCCGGCTGTGTCGTCAATGAAGATATTTGACATTCTGAGCTCACCGGCCGCCTCGTTGAGACGGTTCCAGTCACTGTCGCTCAGACGTCCTGTTCTCAGCTTGTCGCCCTCGATGTGGCTGCGGGCCGAGAGAAGTCTCATCGCCAGCTGTTCGGCGCCCATTTCGAGCGAGAAAATGGCGACTGATCCCTTGGGCTGATACTGGGCAACATTCATGGCAAGGTTGAGGGCAACTGCTGTTTTTCCCATCGCCGGACGGGCCGCCAGGACAATCAGATCTCCCTTCTGGAAACCGTGCAGCGTATGGTCGAGATCGGTGAAGCCGGTTTTCAGGCCGGTGATATCGGTGCGGTTGTCGGACATTTTCTGGATCATGTCCAGGGTCGCGTTCATCAGCTCAGGCGAGTTTTTGAATTCGCCTGTCCGGCGGTTTCTGGATACATCGAGCACCGACTTTTCGGCATGATCCAGGAAGTCGTTGATGTCAGGCTGGCCGCTGAAGCCGTCCTCGACAATCTCCTCCGCCACCGCGATCATTTTGCGCATGATGGCTTTTTCATGGATCAGCGTGACATAGCTTTTTGTATTGGCGCTGGTGACAGCCGCCTCGGACAGATCGGTCAGATATTCCAGGCCGCCCATCCGGTCAAGGAGCTCCATGTCCTTGAGGCGGGTGGCGACGGTGGTCAGATCGATCGGCGTGCCGCTGCGGTAAAGACTTTCACAGGCCAGGAAAATACGCCGGTTGGCGTCGATAAAGAAATCTTCTTCGTTGAGGCCCTCCTCCATTGCGGCTCTGGCGGCATTGGGGTAGACCATCATGTTGCCGAGAAGACTGGCTTCCGCTTCCGGAGCCGAAGGCAGGGTCCTGGGCATCTTACTGTCCGCTTCCGATCAGTCTGACCTTGATGGTGCCGATCACGTTTTTATGAAGTTCAACCCGTACCTTGGTGACGCCGAGCTGCTGGATCGGGGCAGTGTCGAGAATCTTCTTCTTGTCGATGGTGATGCCCTTCTTCTGCAGTTCAGCCGCGATCTGCTTGGTGGAAACAGAACCGAATACTTTTCCTTCAACGCCAGAGCGGACATTGAAGTCAAGAGTCATTGTTTCGAGCTGCTCCGCGACTTTTTTCGCAGCTTCCTCGCGCTTCTTTTCTTCAGCCGCCTCAATCTTCTTTTCCTCGCCGAGAATCTCGAGGCTCTTTTTTGTCTCGGCAACCGCAAGACCTCTTGCGATCAGGAAGTTTCTCGCGTAACCGTCGGAAACCTCGACAATCTCGCCGCGCTTTCCGACTTTTTTAACATCCTGTTTAAGAATCACTTTCATCTGTTGTTTCCTCCTTGAAATACCTGTCGATGACAGTCAGCAGCTCTGCCCTGACCGCTTCGACATTGCTCTTGGGTCTCTGGACCGCCGCTGCCGTCATATGGCCGCCGCCGCCCATCATTTCCATCATTCGCTGGCGGCTCTTGTGCTGGAAGGCCGCGTCGCCCACCGCCAGGATCTCGTCCACGATGAGGCTCTCCGGATGGACCACCGTGGCGATGGAGAAGGCAAGTCTTGC
>JAUNJW010000259.1 GCA_030533035.1 Erysipelotrichaceae bacterium | reverse complement strand
CCAGGAAGAATGTCAATATCAAATGTTTATTTTTGTAATCATTATTGGTTTCATTCGTAACTATTCCGGTTGACAAGCGGACAAAGCACACGTATTCTATGGATGTAAGGAGACAGCGATTATGACAAAGGACAGCGGCATTGTATTCAATATTCAGAAATTCTCCGTCAACGACGGCCCGGGGATCCGTACCGTCGTCTTCTTAAAAGGATGTCCCCTGCGCTGCCGGTGGTGCGCCAATCCGGAAAGCCAGCTGGTCAGGGCTGAAATCCTCTGGGATGAAAACAAGTGCATTGGCTGCCATCACTGCATCGAAGTCTGCCACCGCCACGCGGTCAGCCTCAAAGACGGAAAGATCACTGTCGACGCCGCGAAATGCGGCAGCTGCGGCAGATGTTTCCATGAGTGCCCGGGCAAAGCGCTCAAAAATGAAGGCGAACTGAAAACTGTAAAAGAAGTCATGGACGTCGTTATGCAGGATCTGCCCTTCTATGAAGAAAGCGGCGGCGGAATCACGCTCTCCGGCGGTGAAATGCTGGCCCAGCCTGAATTTGCCATAAGCCTTCTGAAGGCGGCAAAAGAAAACGGTCTGCACACCTGCTGTGAAACCACCGGCTTCGCAAAACAGGAAGTATTCGCTTCGGTGGCTGAGTATCTCGATACCATTCTCTTCGACGTCAAACACTGGGACTCTGAAAAACATAAAGAAGGAACCGCGGCCGGAAATGAACTGATTCTGTCCAATCTGAAATATGCCATTTCAAAGGGAAAAGATGTTCTGCCGAGAATTCCTGTCATTCCCGGATTCAACGATTCCCTGCGGGACGCCGTGAATCTTGCCCGTGTCATAAAGGAAGCCGGCGGCACAAGATGCCAGCTGCTGCCCTTCCACCAGTTCGGGGAAAACAAATATGAACAGCTTGGCCGTGAATATGCCTATAAGGACGTCACTGCCTATCACCGCGAAGACCTTGAGGACTACCGGCAGGCATTCATTGAAAATGGCATAGAAGCTTTCTTTTGATCTTTCATTTGTAAGTTATTCTGCTTAAAATGAAAGCGGTGAAATTATGAAGAAACAAAGAGAAAAGGAAATCCTGAGTCTGCTGGTTGACCGCAGAAGAATCGAAGTGACCGAGCTTTCCGCACTGCTCGGCGTCTCACAGGTCACAATCCGCAAGGATCTCGACCAGCTGGAAAAGCTGCATATGATCAAGCGTGTCCACGGTTTTGCGGAACTCAGCAGTGAGGATGATATCAACAGCCGGCTTGCCTGGCATTATGAAGAAAAGACAAAGATCGCGGAAAAAGCGGCGGCGCTGATCAGCGACGGCGATACTGTCCTGATTGAAAACGGCAGCTGCTGCGCACTGACTGCACTGACCATCGCCCGGACAAAAAAGAATGTCACGATCGTGACAAACAGCGCGTTCATTGCCGACTATATCCGCAATGAGCCGAACGTCCAGATTGTTTTGCTGGGAGGCATCTACCAGAAAGAATCCCAGTGCCTGGTCGGCCCTATGATCCGCGACAGTGCAATGAACTACAATGTGAAATACTGCATGATCGGCACCGACGGCTGGAATGAAAGAATCGGATTTACCAACAAGGACCAGATGCGGGCCCAGGCTGTCCGCGATATGTCAGCTTCCGCCGAACAGGTTGTTGTCCTGACAGAAAGTGACAAGTTCTCCGCCGCCGGAACAGTTCCCCTGAATCTTTCCCGCTGCCGGGTTTCCGTTCTGACAGATCAGAATATACCGGAGGATGTCAGAAAGAAACTGGATGCAGAGAGCATTGAAATCATGACTGCTTAAAAAACGTCAGCCGACGTTTTTTTAATTCAGAAAACCATATACATGAGTGTTCCGGCAATTGCTGTGCCGAAGATGATCATGATCGGGTTTGTTTTGTATTTTCTTAACAGGAACAGGCAGACCGCGAACAGCAGCGCTTCAATCCATCTGACGGAACTGATTTCGGAAAGAGTGCTTGTACCGAACAGCGCGAGCAGAAGAATTGTGAGGCCTGCCCCGGCGATCATCGCGACAACTGCCGGTCTTAACTCTCCGAGCACAACCTTGACTGTTTTCAGGCTGCGGTATTTTGTATAGAAGTATGCGAGTGTGAGAACGATGATCAGGGACGGCAGGATACAGCCGAGTGTGCAGACAATCGCACCGGGAAGGCCTGCCATTTTCTGGCCGACGAAGGTGGCGCTGTTGACAGCGATGGGACCGGGCGTCATTTCCGCGATGGTTGTCAGGTCAGCGTACTCCGCCATGGTCAGCCATCCTTTTCCTTCCACGACGAGGTTCTGGATCAGGGGCATCGCGGCGTAGCCGCCGCCGAAAGCGAAGAGACCGATCTGGAAATAAACAAGGAACAGTTCAAAGAATAACATCAGGCGGCCTCCTTTCCTTTGTTGACAAATGAGAGCGCAAGGCCCAGGGCGATAAACAGAAGAATAATGACGATGGACGAAACCTTGAAGTACCATGTCGCGACGAAGGCCGCGATCATCAGGCAGATATTGAGAATGTCTTTTGTTTTGATGACATTGGAAGCCAGGTCAATGACTACATCCACAATGATTGCCGCGACGCCGGCCCGCATGACCTGCAGGGCTGTCTGGACAATCACGTTTGTCGAGAAGGCGTCATAGATCATGCAGATGACACTGATGATGACAATCGGCGGAATGACCGTCGCCAGCGTTGATAACAATGCGCCTTTGACGCCGGCAATGCGGTAGCCGAAGATCACCGCGCTGTTGACTGCCAGGGCGCCGGGCGCCGACTGGGCAATTGCCGTCATATCCAGCACTTCATCATCTGTGACCCAGTGCAGTTCATCACAGAATTTCTTTCTCATCATGCCGATGATGACAAATCCGCCGCCGAATGTAAACGCGGAGATTGTCATCATGGAGAAGAACAATTTCAATAAGCTTACCTTCTGTTTTTCCATCCCGCTCACCTCTCTGCATGTTCATTATGGTGCATTTCAATACATACAACAATATATATGTTATTATATTATCAATAACTATATTGATATGTATTTATGACGCTGAGACACCTTGAAATCTTTATGTGCGTATGCCGGCATATGTCCATGACTGCCGCCGGGGAAGAACTGAACATGAGCCAGCCTGCCGTTTCCAAAGCGATCGGCGAACTGGAGGCTTTTTATCATACCTCT
>JAUNJW010000258.1 GCA_030533035.1 Erysipelotrichaceae bacterium | reverse complement strand
TTCCCTGCTTATTGATCATTATTTTTGAAAGTGTTCTTTATCTGCTTTTATTTTAACTGAATCAGCGTCAAAAACATATAACTATTTCTTAATTTCAGTAAGTTTCGGGTTCTGTGAAAAACAGTCCCCTTTATGCAAGAGGACTGCTGTCAATTTCGCAGAGCCAGCGGAAGACCACGGTCATCGCGTAGGAATCCATTCCGCAGTAGGCTTTCAGGTTGTCAATGATTTCCTGGCGGTTTTCGACATTTTCGGAAAGGTCGAGATGGCGCCACTCAAAGACGGCGTCCATTCCCTGCTGGATGTCCAGGTCATGATAGCCGGGATCGTCCATCATCGACATCAGCACCTTGAGCGACCACTGGCCGCGCATGCGGATGTCATAGACCGTGCCGCTTTCAAACGGCAGCTGCAGGTCTTCCATTCTCTCATTGAAGGACAGAAGCTTTTCCCGGTATTCCGGCAGGAGTTCCGCCAGTTCGCGGATGCGGATCTTCTCCGCCCCTTCGGCGTTGTAGGCCATGACGGAGCCTTCGTCAGGAATATCATGGATCATGCTTTCGGCCAGTTCCGCCCGGTCGTCGCCGGTCGCCAGCCATACTTTATGGTCGCGCGTGCCGTCCTCGTAAAGAATATCGATGGAGTATTCAAACGGCAGGACGTCATAGGGTTTCATTCCTTTGTAAGGCGGGATCGCGAAACGCTCCCATTCAAAGTCAATGAAGGTAACCGGCCATTTCACCGAATCCAGCCAGGCATGCAGGGCCAGGCGGTCGGCGAACAGGCCTTCAGGGCTGCTGTCAGCCATGATCTGGGCGTACTGCTGGCGGGATCCTTCAATCCGGCTTTCATCGGCGTCGCGCAGCCTGAGCCTGCCTTCGCGCTTCATCGCGTAGCGGTGCTGGGCGCCGATCAGGGTGACGATGGAATTGTCATCCTCCCTCTTCTCATCCGGGAAGCATTCGCTGTACCAGCGGCACTTGCTGCGGCCGGTGCAGGCATTGGTGCGCACCGGGGCCGGGATTTTCCCCGCCAGGCAGCGGTCCATTTCCGCAACGGGAATCATATTGTTCTCCATGGCCTTTTCAATGGCAGCTGCCACCGGCAGGGTCGGATTGTTGCGGCCGTTGTAGAAGCTGGGGCTGATGATAAACAGCTGGTCAGGGTCAAGCTCATCGCCGCGGACATAAGCAGCGTTGAGGTGAATGACCTGCCAGTCTGTGACATGAATGCCGCAGCCGTCGAGAACCCATTTTGTATCACAGTAGAACTGCATGTCATCCGCATGGGGATAAAGACCGGCAAACAGGAAGTAAAGCTCCCATCCCTCTTCAGTTCTGTGCAGGAAAGGGACCTTGATCCGCAGGCCGCCGTATTCAAAGCGGGCCTTGATCAGCCAGTCGGCAGTTTCCGCTGCCGCCAGGGCTTTGCCTCCATCATCGCCGCGGGCGCCGGTGAAGATCCGGCCGCTCACGCGGAGTTTCTGTGCCGCCAGCTCTGTTATTTCTTCGTCCAGACGCACAAAAGGACGGAATTCCTGTTTTCCGTCATTTGTCTCCAGGACGAACATACGCGGGCAGCGGTTGTATTTTTTGCAGTCTGAAATATGGTACATAGATTCCTTCCGGTTGGTTATGCAAGCTCGCCGATCAGATTATGGCCGGCAGCTTTTTTGTAGCGGACTGTGACGAAGTCGCCTGCCTTCAGGTCGCGGTCCGAAGAGAAGCGGACGGTTCCGTCCACGTTGTCCGGCGCAAACAGGGCGCTGCGGCCGGTATACATGCCGGTCAGCTCATCCCTGCCCTCAACCAGCACTTCTTCGCAGGTGCCGATGCGGGCGGAAAGCAGCTCCTGGGAAATCTGCTGCTGGAGAGTCATGATTTCCGCCAGTCTTCTCTCTTTGGTTTCGTAAGGCACATCGTCCTCCATTTCATAGGCCGGCGTGTCTTCTTCGCTTGAATATGTGAATGCCCCGAGATGGTCAAAGCGGACCGTCTCAATCAGGGAAAGGGTTTCCCTGTGCTCTTCCTCTGTCTCTGTCGGAAAGCCGGTGATCAGGGTAGTCCTGAGGACAGCCTGCGGCAGCTGGGCCCGGATGCTGGCGCATCTTTCGATGATGAGCCGGCGGTTTCCCCTTCTGTGCATGGCTTTGAGAATGCGGTCGCTGCCGTGCTGGACAGGAATGTCAAAATACGGAAGCACATGTTCGCATTCCTTCATGGTTTCAATCAGGTCATCGGGGATCTCATCCGGATAGAGATAGAGAACCCGGATCCACTTCACGCCTTCCAGGGCGTTGAGTTTCCTTAACAGCGGCGAAAGATGGAGCCTGCCGTCAAGATCATAGCCATAGCGGGAGGAGTCCTGGGCGATCAGGTTGAGTTCTTTGACGCCTGCTTCAGTCAGCCTCTTTGCTTCGGCGATGATTTCCTCTTCCGGGACTGAATGCATATCGCCGCGGATTAGCGGGATCGCGCAGTAGCTGCAGCGGTTGTCGCAGCCGTCAGCGATTCTCAGATATGCCATCCACGGCTTGCCGGAGAGAATTCTCGGGCTCTTGCCGTAGCTGTTGACGATGCGCTCGCCGAGGGTTTCGGAAAGGATATTGCCGAGGTTTCTGTATTCATCGATGCTGATGAAACGGTCGACTTCCGGCATCTCCGCTTCCAGCTGGGGCTTGTAGCGGGTCGAAAGACAGCCCATGACGATCAGCTTCTTCAGGTTCTTTTCCTTCAGGTCGGCCGCTTCGAGAATGGTGTCAATCGCTTCTGTCTTGGCGCTTTCAATAAACCCGCAGGTATTGATGATCAAAGCTTCCGCCTCGTCATAGGAAGTGACGACTTCCTGATTGCTCGCATTCAGGATTCCGAGCAGGTTTTCTGTATCCACAAGGTTCTTGGCACAGCCAAGTGAAATGACTCCGATTTTCATAGCGCCCTCCGTCAACCGCAGGCTATATTACAGCATTTTGCAGGAAAAAGGAAGAACGCTGCCGTTCTTCCCTTCAGCTTTGCAGTCAGTTTTTTCAGTCCGCCAGGGTTCCGAACGGATCCCAGGGAGCCAGAAGCACGGGCTCGCCTTCCAGCGCTTTCAGAGATTCTTCTGAAAGATACTTTCTGTTGATGGCGGCGACATAGACATATTTGTCAAACCAGGTGTCGCTGGCAATGTAATAGCCCTTGTTGGCGTTCTTGTCGCCCCAGGAGTTTTCAAT
>JAUNJW010000060.1 GCA_030533035.1 Erysipelotrichaceae bacterium | reverse complement strand
TTTCCTGTTCAGTTTTCAAAGATCTGCGCATCACTCTTACCGAGCGTGCTTTGAGATAATAGCACTCGCTTTAAAACATGTCAACACTAATTTTTGAAATTATTTTGAACTTGATCAAACTGATTTCAATACTATAATGCCGTGCTTTCCGCGGGTGATTCATAATATACAGCAATGGTTTCCGATTGTAAAGATAAATTTCAGTGAATTTTCGATGAATTTTACCAGGGTATAAAAAAAGCCTTTATATCCTTATAAGGCTTTCGTGAACTCTTATCTGGGCTGCTGGGATGTCATATCCAGATATTTGTGATAATAACGGTCGATGCATTCCTTGTTGAACGGATCTGTGCCGTCTTTCATCATTGTCAGGATCTGTTCCAGCTGCGCTTCAACAATTTCCATGACTTTTTCCGGATATTTCATTGCCCTGGCATGATCCGCGTATTCTGTTCCGTCCAGGATCTGGTAGGAATCGTCCGGATAGAGCTTTACGTCAAGGTCATAGTCGACATTGCGGACCGCCTCCCCGTCATAAATGCTGGGGGATGCCAGATTGCAGTAATAATAGATGCCGCCATGGCGGATCATGGAAATGACATTGAACCATTTATGCGTGTAATAGAAGCACACAGCCGGTTCCCTTGTGATCCAGCGGCGGCCGTCCGCTTCGATTACCCATGCCCTGTCGGTGACAGCCACAATCTTTTCATCATCCGCGTCCAGCACAAAACCCATGCACCATGTCCGGTGCAGACTGCCGTTGTGCTTATAACTCTGTACGTAAACTGATGAACCGATTTCTGGCAGCATATACTTCCTCTTTTCTTTACTGAACCATTTTACTTACAACCCGTAATAAATTCCATTGTTTTTGCTCCAAAGCGGTTTTTATTTGTTTCACAGGCTTTCCGGACTCTGTAAATCATTCGTGCATGCCTGCACAGTCTGAAAATGAGCGGTTTATTTCCTGAAACGCAAAAAACCCTTTATTCTGTGCAAATTCTCCCGTTAAACATGCACGCATGTTTACATGAGCGGAAGAAAGGCTGATACGATGATCAGCCCTGTTTTGTTACTGAATTAACGGTACAGATCGTAAACGACTGTCTTGTCAAAATACCTGACCGCTTCATCGATGGCCGCCGCGGCCGGGAAGAACTGGATCCGGCAGCCGCCGATTACCGTCTCCCTGATCAGCTTCTTTTTGACCAGGACATTTCTGACTTTCGTAAAGACTTCGCTGTCAATTCCCAGATCAAGATATTTCTTCCATACAGGCCCTTCATTGGTGTTCAGGCAGGCGCCGTTGATCACGATCGGACGGCAGTCGCAGCGGTATTCCGCCAGGTGCATGCATGTGCAGGTATCGAAATCCGTTCCCATCAGAAGGACATAGCCCTTCAGTTCATATAATCTTGCGCACGGTGATTCCTCAGCCAGGGGGAAGTGCATCGACTGCCGGTTGCACAGCAGGCGGGCATATCTGCCCCAGGCCGCGTAGGAGACAGCCGGGTGGCTGGAAATAATGACGCCTTCGCGGTGGCGGAAGTTTTCAACAACCTCCCCCATCTTTCTCAGGTCGCTCTTTTTGGAATCATATGCCGGCATGGCCGAGCGGATATCCTTATAAAGATATGCGGGGACCGCCGGATCCGTCCAGTTGCTCGGTTCGCTGTTTTCGGTTGTCTGGGTCGGCATCAGGATTGTTCCGCCGGGCGCTGCGATTTCCATCAGTGCGTCCACGACAGTCCTGGCGCCGCCGACCACATAGCCGAAGGAGGACAGGCTCGAGTGCACCTCAAGAATCTGGCTGCCGCTGACACCCAGTTTTTTCAGACCCGCAATCAGCGTTTCCTTTGTGACCGGATCGGTTATCGTTTTAATATTATTCTCTGCCATAATCCTTCCTGAAATACTCTTTCGCGATTTCGGTTCCCACTGCCGCGTTGTTGAAGACCAGGCGGATATTTGAATTCAGTGATTCGCCGCCGGTGATTTCCGCAACCTTTGCCAGCAGGAAAGGTGTGCACTCCTTGCCTTTGATTCCCTTTTTGTCCATTTCTTCAAGAGCCTCTTCGATGACCCTGTTGATCTCTTCGGGATCCATGGAATATTCTTCGGGAATCGGGTTGGTGATCAGGATGCCGCCGTCGAGTCCGAATTCTCTCTTTGCCCTGACAATGGCAGCCGCGTCGGCGGCGTCTTTGAGGGCATAGTCAACCTTCAGGCCGGATGTGCGGGTGTAGAAAGCAGGAAGTTCTTCTGTCTGATAGCCGAGAACCGGAACGCCCTTTGTCTCAAGGACCTCCAGTGTCTTTTCCAGATCGAGAATAGCTTTGGCGCCGGCACAGATGACTGTGACATTTGTGCGGGCAAGCTCCTCGAGGTCAGCTGAAACGTCGAATGTCAGCTCAGCGCCGCGGTGAACACCGCCGATGCCGCCGGTGACGAAAAACTCAACACCGCCCTTGGCAGCCAGGATCATGGTTGTCGCGACCGTCGTGGCGCCCCATGATTTCTCGGCGAAGATGACCGGCAGGTCTCTTCTTGAAACCTTGGGAATCGACTGCCCGCGGCGGCCGAATTCCTCGATCTCCTCTTCGCTCATGCCGACAACGCCGACACCGTCGATAATGCCGATGGTGGCGGGAACGCCGCCGTGGTCACGGACAATCTTTTCCACCTGCAGGGCTGTTTCCACATTCTGCGGGTAAGGCATTCCGTGTGAGATAATCGTGGATTCAAGGGCAATGACAGGCCGGCCTTCACGGATGGCCTGCTCAACCTCGGGTTTTAGTCTGATATTCATAAGAGCTGCTCCTTTAATTCTGCGCGTTTTTCATTTTCCTCAATCATGGCCCGGCTGATTGTTCTTCTTTCGTCCGACTGCCTTTCTATGACAGTCACTGCCGCAGCCGCCGCAAAACGTGCCGCCTGCCGGGGAGTTCTGCCGTTTCTTCTTTCACTGACATAAGCGCCCAGCAGCGCGTCACCGCCGCCGGTGGCATTCTGCACATCAATGCGCTTATGGCTGAAGTGATACATCTTTCCTTCCGCCGCCAGGAGAATCCCATCCTCCGCCAGTGAGATCAGCACTTCCCGGACGCCTTTGTCCAGGTACCATTCCAGGGCTTTGATGCCGCTGGGTATATCGCTGACTGTGATGCCTGACATCTGCCGGGCTTCATAGCGGTTGGGCTTGAAGATGTCTATATGCCCAAGAACATCCGCCAGCCGCTGCGCTTTGGCAGCTGACACCGGATCCGCAGCGATCCGGCACGGCGCGTTCTCTGTGATATAGCGGATACATTCCATGTCGAGGTTGGCGTCAATGATAATGATATCATCACTGCCCGCAGTTTTCAGCACCCGGTCAAGCATTTCAGTCGTGAATGCCCGCAGGATGCGCATATCGCTCATGGCCACTTTCATGTCATGGTTGTGGTCAAGAAGCGCCAGATACATGGAACTGGGATACTCATCCGTAATCGCGCTGAAGGAACAGTTCATGCCCAGATTCTCACAGTCCTGCTTCAGAAGGCGGCCGTAATTGTCACTGGAAAACACAGTCACAAAGTCTGTCTGCTGCCCGAAAAGAACGCAGTTTTCCGCGATATTCCTGCCGACGCCGCCGAAGCTGATACTGATTGTGCCGGGATTGGAATCATAATCCCTGAGCGCGTTCAGACTGGTTCCGCAGATATCAATATTGGCCCCGCCGATGACAATGATCCTTCCCATAAACACGCTCCTTTACCCATATTCTGCGATTATGTATATATTACACCGCGATCTCAGCGGCACAGGAAGTAGTTTTCTTCCTTTTTTTAAGAATTCATTCTAAAATGATTAGGTAACAGGAGGTCTGTTCCATGCCGATTCCTATTTATGAATCCGCCGAGGATTATCTCGAGGCGATTCTGATCATCCAGCAGGAAAAAGGAGTTGCCCACTCCATCGATATTGCCGAGCACCTGCACTATTCAAAGGCCAGCGTCAGCGTGGCAATGAAAAAGCTTCGTGAGAACGGCTATATCTCAATGGAGAAGGACGGAGCGCTGAAACTTCTTGAACCCGGCCGCGAGATCGCGGAAAGGATTTATGAAAGACATCAGGTGCTGACCAATTTCTTCGTTTCCATCGGTGTCGATCCTGAGACTGCCGCCAAAGATGCGTGCAAGGTTGAGCACGATCTCAGCGAAATCACCTTTGAAAAACTGAAGGCAGATATAGCAACAAGATGAACCGTAAAAAAGGAAGACTCAGTCTTCCTTTTCTTTTTCTGCCTGGCCGCCGTAGAGATGGCAGTAGACAACATGGTTTTCATTGACCCGGTATTTTTCCGGCACTTTCTGCTTACAGATTTCCATGCACTTCTTGCAGCGGGTATGGAATTTGCAGCCGGCGGGCGGATTGAGCGCGGAAGGAATGGTTCCTTCCAGCAGGACCCGCTCTTTTCTGACAGTGGGATCGGGAATCGGATGGGCATCCAGCAGCGCCTGCGAATACGGATGCATCGGATTGCCGTAGAGCTCTTCCCGGGTGCCCTCTTCAACTATGTTGCCGAGATACATGACGACCACCCGGTTGGAGATATGCTCAACAACCGACAGATCGTGGGCGATGAAGATCATGGTCAGGTTTCTTTCCTTCATCAGTTTGGAAAGAAGGTTGAGAACCTGGGACTGGATGGATACGTCAAGCGCGGAGACAGGCTCGTCGGCGATGATCAGGTCCGGCTCGGTTGCCAGGGCTCTGGCGATGCCGATTCTCTGCCGCTGGCCGCCGGAGAACTCATGCGGATAGCGCTGGGCATGATAGTCATCCAGGCCGACTTCATTGAGAAGCTCGACAACCTTGCGGTCGATTTCCTCTTTTGAGCTGTACATGTTATGGATGATCATCGGCTCGGCGATGATGTCATGAATCGTCATGCGGGGGTTCAGCGAAGCATAGGGATCCTGGAAAATCATCTGGATTTCCTTGCGGTAAGGACGGAGCTCCTTCTGGTTCATCTTCGCGATTTCCTTCCCGTTGAGGATGATTTCGCCGTCTGTGACAGGAATGAGCTTGCAGGCAGCCTTGCCGAGGGTGGACTTTCCGCAGCCGGATTCACCGACAATGCCGAGGACTTCGCCTTTTTCCACGCTCAGGCTGACGCCGTCGACCGCCTTGACATACTGGGTCTGTCCAAGCATGCCCTTGCGGACAGGATAATAGACTTTCAGATCATTGATCCGGAGAATTTCATCACTCATGATTCAGCCTCCTTCTCTTCAAAATCCGGGAAATTGCGCCAGCATCTGGAGAAATGGCCGTTTCCCAGATCGGCGAATCCGGGTTCTTCTTCCCTGCATCTGTCAAAACAGTATTTGCAGCGGTCGGAGAACTTGCAGCCTTTCGGCATATGGGCAGGATTGGGAACGTTGCCCGGAATCACCTCAAGCTCTTCGGCATGGACGCCGATCTTCGGGATGGATTCCAGCAGGCCTTCCGTATACGGATGGCTCGGCTTGGCAAAGATGTCATAGACATTGCCTTTTTCAACAATTCTGCCGCAGTACATGACAACGACGTCATCGCAGACTTCCGCGACCACGCCGAAGTCATGGGTAATAAACAGGATGGATGTGCCGGTTTCCTTTTTCAGCTGTTCCATCAGGGTCAGGATCTGGGCCTGGATGGTAACGTCAAGAGCAGTTGTCGGCTCGTCCGCGATCAGGATTTCCGGTTTGCAGGCAAGCGCCATGGCGATCATGACACGCTGCCGCTGGCCGCCGGAAAGCTGGAACGGATATTCATTGACGATTCTTTCAACCCGCGGCAAGCCGGTCATTTTCAGAAGTTCAATGACCCGCGCGTCAGCTTCCGCTTTGGTAAGCTTCTCATGCTGGAGAATGTTTTCCCTGATCTGATGGCCGATTTTCATGACCGGGTTCAGGGAAGTCATCGGTTCCTGGAAGATCATGGAGATCTTCGAGCCCCTGAGTTCCCGGCGCTTCTTTTCATCATATTTGGTGATATCTTCACCGTCGAGAAGGATCTCACCTTCCGTGATCCTTCCGGTTGTCCCCATCAGCAGGCCGATGATGGACAGTGACGTGACACTCTTGCCGCTGCCGGACTCACCGACAATGCCGAGGGTATGGCCGCGCTCAAGCGTGAAATCGACGCCGTCGACCGCCGGCACCACACCGTTGTCAGTGAAGAAATAAGTATGGAGATTTTTGACTTCAAGAATGGTATCTGACATATCTCTCCCCTTTCCTAATCACTGAGTTTCGGATCAAGCGCGTCGCGCAGGCCGTCGCCGAGCAGATTGAAGCATAATACAGTCACGAAGATTGCGAGACCGGGGAACAGCATCATGTGAATCGCGTTGACCATGTAGGTTCTTCCGGTGGAAAGAATCAGGCCCCATTCCGGCGTCGGCGCCTGGGCGCCCATGCCGAGGAATGAAAGCGAGGAAGCGGTCATGATGGAGTTGCCGATGGACATTGTGTACTGGACGATGACATTCGGGAATGCCGCCGGAAGAATATGCTTGAACAGGATTCTCGCGTCCGTCGCGCCAAGGCTTCTTTCCGCCTGCACATAAACGCTTTCCTTTGTCGCAAGCACCGTGCTTCTGACCAGACGGCAGAAAGTCGGCATTGAGAATACGGCGACGGCGATGACGACGTTGGTCATGCCGGAGCCGAGAATCGCGATAATGGCAATCGCCAGAATGATGCCCGGGAAGGCAAACAGGACGTCACAGAAACGCATGATCACTGATTCGGCAAAGCCGCCGTAATAACCGGCGATCAGACCGAGGACAGTCCCGCTGACCGCGCCGACAGTAACCGCGCACAGTCCCACGGTCAGGGAAATTCTTGTGCCGCAGAGGATTCTCGAGAACAGGTCCCTTCCGAATTCATCGGTTCCGAACCAGTGGGCGCTGCTGGGCCCCTGGAGAACACTTGAATAATCATATTCGTTGATTCCGTAAGGCGCGATCTGATAGCAGAAAATCGCGATCAGCACGAGAATCAGCAGAATCACAAGGGCAAAGATCGCCGTCTTCTGTTTTTTGAATTTTCTCAGAAAATCATTAAAGCGGGAAAACTTGGCTTTGTTATTCTCTTTACTCATCTTTTCCCTCCTTTAACTCAGCTGGATCTCCGGATTCAGCACCGCGTACAGAATATCAACGATAAGGTTGATGAGAATGAAGTGCAGCGAGAAGATCAGGATCAGCGACTGGATGCACGGATAATCACGGAATGAAACGGATGTGACCAGCAGTGTGCCGATGCCGTTGAAGGCGAATACCTGCTCGGTTACGACCGAGCCGCCGATCAGGAAACCGAACTGCATGCCGATGACAGTGACAACTGATATCATGGAATTTCTGAACGCGTGCTTCCAGGTGACCGGTGTTTCCCCGATGCCCTTGGAACGGGCGGTGCGGATATAATCTTCCTTCAGCTGCTCGATCATTGAGGAGCGGGTGAAACGGGCCAGGATCGCCATGATGTTTGTCCCCAGAGTCAGGGCCGGCAGGATGAAGGCTTTAAAGCTGTCGGTGCCGGTGGAGGGCAGCCATCTCAGTTTGACCGCGAACAGCGCGATAAGCATGAATCCGATCCAGAAGTTCGGCATCGATATGCCGGAGACCGCGATCGTCATGCCAAGGTAATCCTGCCATTTCGTCCGGTGCCTCGCCGACCACACGCCAAGCAGAATACCGACTGTCGCGCTCCACAGGATCGCCATGGTCGCGAGTTTGATCGTATTGGGATAGCGGTTGGCCAGTTCTGCCGTGACCGGTCTCTTTGTACGCAACGAAGTGCCCAGGTCTCCCTTCAGCAGACCGCTGACATAGATGACATACTGTTCTGTCACCGGTTTGTTGAGTCCCAGTGATTCTCTGACATTTTCAACATCTTCCAGAGTTGCCTGCTCACCGGCAATGACACGCGCCGGATCGCCCGGAATCAGACGGACAAAGAAAAACACCGCTGTTGTGACAATAAACAAGGTCAGCAGGGTTTCCAGAATCTTTTTCAATAAATATCTAACCATAACAGCAACTCCTTTGCCTGAATATCGGATCTGTACGTCTGCCGTACAGATATAAAACAAATAAGAGAAGATGCCTGCTGAATTTCACAGCAGGCACCTTCGTTTCAATTCACTGAACTATGAATTATTGACCCGCAAATTTTGCGTTTCTGATATTGATGGCGCCGTCCTTGTAAATCTTGATGTTTTCCAGATTATTGGATGTTGCCCATGTATTGAAGCTGTTTGCCAGCGGAACGATCGGGAGTTCCTGCCAGACAATGTCCTGCGCCTTTGCGTAGAGTTCATTTCTCTTATCCTGGTCAGCTGTTTCCAGAGCGCCGTGGATCAGAGCGTCATACTCATCGTTGGCAAAGTACGAAATGTTGTAGTTTGCCGGCGGGCACATTTCAGACGCGAGCAGAGGTCTCAGAGCCCAGTCGGCGTCGCCTGTGGAAGGAGACCAGCCGGTGTGATAAATATCAACCTCAGCTTCGGAGCCCGGCTTTGTGCAGTCCTGGATCAGAGCGTTTGTAATGGCGCTTTCCTGACCGACAATATTGACCTTGATACCGACCTGGGCGAGCTGCTGCATCATGAATTCGGCAGTCTTCTGGTTGGCGGAGTTGGAGCTGTAGTACTGGGTGATTTCAAATCCGTCCGGATATCCCGCTTCTGTCAGGAGTTCCTTTGCCTTGTCGAGATCAGCCTCGATCGGTTCATTTCTCTTATAGCCTGCGACAGCCGGACCGATGATGGAAGTAGCCTTTGTGCCGAGACCATTTCTGATAATGGAGATGTAGTCATCCTTGTTGATGGCATAGTTCATGGCCTGACGGACACGGATGTCATCAAACGGAGCCTTCTGTGTGTTCATGCACAGATAGTAAACAACGATGCCTTCATCGGAATAAACCTTGACGTTGCTGTCCTTGTCGAGTGTATCGTAGCTTTCCGTCGGGATCGGCCAGATGAACTGATAGTCGCCTGCCTGGATGCCCTGGACTCTTGTTGAGCTCTCTGTGACAACCTTGAAGTTTACGCTCTTGAAACCTGCGTCCTTGTCAGCGAGACCTGCTTCATATCCCCACCAGTCCTTGTTGAGTTCGACTTTGAGGTGATCGCCGCTTTCCCATTCAACAAACTTGTACTGGCCGGTTCCTACAGGAGCCGCTGCACATTCAGCGTCGCCCTTTTCGAGAACCTTCGGGCTCATCATAACGCATGCCGGGTGGGCAAGAGTCGCGATGAAGGCGCCGAACGGCTGGGTCAGTTTGACAGTGACTTCATAGTCACCGGTGATTTCAACTGTGTCAATGATCGGTCCGAGAAGGGATGTTCTCTTGAGACCGCGTGAAGTATCAGCCAGCTTGTCGAGGTTGGCCTTGGCAGCAGCCGCATCCCACGGTGTGCCGTCAGTGAAGGTGATGCCTTCTCTCAGAGTCAGGACATACTCGGTTGCGTCTTCGTTGGCTTCAAAGCCGGTTGCCAGCATCGGAATGTTGTTCATGTCATCATCGAAGCCGAACATGCCGTCCATGATCAGACGCTGGATACCGCCGGACAGTGTATCGGAAGTGTCAACCGGATCCATGGTTGTGAAGTCGAGTGAAACAGCCGCAACAACATCAGTTTCCTGTGACGGCTTGTTTGCACCGCTTCCGGAGTCAGAGGTTCCGCAGCCGGCCAGAAGAATTGCGCCTGCGCAGATCAGAGACAGAAGTTTTTTCATTAATGATTCCCTCCTTGGTAAGATCCCCTGCCTGAATGCCATATAACAAACATAAACCGGCTTTAATCCATGCCGGTATTGATTATGTGGCGTCAGATCAGAGTGTTGATCTATGACCTTTTTATAGCAAAATACGAAAAACGTGTCAATTGAAATGATA
>JAUNJW010000257.1 GCA_030533035.1 Erysipelotrichaceae bacterium | reverse complement strand
AAAATATTTAAACTAATACATTATTTCACAATATCCACTGTTTTATATCAGAAATAGTTGAGCAATTCACTTATCCTGTGGATGATAATAATGTCTGTCCCGCATTTTCTTTCGCCCCAGTTCCACATCCATACCGGTGTCAGGCCGGCACGGTGAGCCCCGAGAACGTCACGGCCGTATATGTCACCGACATATACGCACTCCTCCGGTTTGACATTCAGCTTTTCACAGGCAGCCCAGAACAGACGGGGATCGGGTTTTTTGAATGAATAATCACCGCTGACAACAATTTCCTTTGGATCAAAGAATCTAGCCAGTCCTGAATTGCGCAGCTTGGAGCGCTGGCCGTCGGAAGGTCCGTTGGTAATCAGGCCGAGCTTGTATTTTTTTGACAGTGCTTCAAGTGTTTCTTCCGAATCAGCATAAGGCACGCAGTGCTGCCAGAGAATTGAATCCCAGTATTTGTTGAGGTCGCCGACCGGAAGATCTATACCGTATGTTTCCTTCAGCATGTCTTTGACATGGGTTTTGTCCACATTTCCTTTTTCATCCCATAACATGCAGTCCTGTATCACTGCTTCAAGCTCAAAGGGATCGCTCAGCTGGGGAGCGAATTCCGTGATGATCCGTCTGTAGCAGTCATATGCGTACGCTTCACGGTGTCCGATTGTATCGTCAAAATCAAAGAAAATTACTTTAATTGCCATGGATGCCTCCTGCAATCACATTAATACATATTTCCCGGGCAATCACAAGAGCGCAAAAAAAAGATCTCTGCGGAGATCTTTTTTGATTACAATGATTAACCAATCTTCTTGTAGACAGCGAGGAATTTTTCAGCGAGAATTCCGAAGCTTTCTGCGCTCATGAGCTGGTCTTCAGCGTGAGTCAGCAGCAGAGTCATTGTAACTGTTTCACCATTAGCCATCTTGACGAGCAGTTCCTGGTGAGCGCCATGACCGCCATTGAAAGCTTCCTGACCTTCTTTGATCAGCTGTTCTGCTTCTTCGAATTTGCCTTCTGCAGCGGCGTCGATTGCAGCGATGTAGCTGGAACGTGCTGTTCCTACTGATGCGATAATGTTAAAAGCAACGAGTTCTGTTCCTTCCATATTGTTTTATTCCTCTCCTATTTGTTTTTGCGCAAAGGAGTCGCACCTTTGCAATCCGTCAAGATCACACTAAAAAGTGTGATCTGACGGATATTTATTTAGATTTCTGAATCAGCTTAATTATTATGCTTCATCAAGGAGCTTTTCAGCGATAGCGAGCGCGCCCTTGCCATCCATGAGACCATAGATACGCATGTCAATAGCAGCGATCGGCTTGCCATATGCCTTCAGCTTGTCGAGAGCGAAACGAACCTGCGGGCCAATGAGGATAACGTCAGCCTTAGGAGCTTCGTTCGGTGCTTCACCCAGGGAGTAAGCAGCGATCTGATAGTCTTTTCCACCAGCTGCTGCAGCTTCCTTCATCTTGTTAACCAGCAGAGATGTGGACATACCTGCTGAGCAGAATAATGTGATAACTTTTGACATTGATTATACCTTCTTTCTTTCTAAACAAACTACGTTGTTCTAATGACATTTTATACAGAAAGCGCTATCATTTCAATCATCTTTTTTTAAGATGAAAACCATGATGAAACGAATGAAAAAAGTATGCATGTGCCTTTCACCGGGCTGACAGTGCATACTTCTAATGCTGATTGAAAGTGCTGGCGGAAAAGTGAATACTACTCTGCGCTGATATTCTCAAGCACTGTTTCAAGAGTGCCGTTGATATTCTCGATGAGGCCGTCCGCGATAACGCCGATATACTTTTCCTGGAACTCTTCAAGGCGCTTGACCAGCTCCTTAGTGATTTTTTCGCCCCGTGTATCGAGGTAGAGTTTGTATTCCCTGCGGTCCATCTGATTGGTTTCACGGGTGACATACCCGCCTGCCATCAGTCTGGCGATCAGTTTGGCAATGGAACTCTTATCCATACCCAGTTCCTTGGCAACATCGTCCTGGCTCAGGCCGGGTTCGTTGAGAATGGCAATACAGACCTTCTGCTGAACACTTGAAAGGCCGTCTGTGTCAATCTTGTCTCTTGCATACTCCCAGGCCAGTCTGCTGATAAGGCCCATCTTCTGCACAGCTGTGCGGTTAACTTTCTGATTCATTTGTATCCTCCCCAGGGTACTTTAAGTTTTCCTTAACTAAGTTTTGGTAATAGTATCATAAAGACTAGATGTTTGCACACTTTTCAATCCAAAAGTGTATTTTTAGCACATATGGAAAGAAAACTGGCACCATCAGGATGCCAGTCCGTAGTATTCTTCCATTGTCTTGCCTGAGTTATAGATTCTTTCAGCTGCGTCTTTTCCGGTATAACGGAAGTTCCATGGTGAATAAGTGATGCCGGTAACTTCCTGTTTGCCATCCGGATATCTTTCTATATATCCATATTTATAAGCATTTGTCTGCAGCCAGTGATAGGCAGCGGTGTCGGAGAAACACGCCTTCAGTTCGCAGTCCTTGTCAACCGTTCCAAGATTGCAGGCCAGGCCAAGCTGGTGCTCAGATCCGCCCGGATGCGAATCCAGCTGATCCGCGTAAGCTTCTCCTTTTTTACTTACCCAGTAATCCCACAGCATTTTCTGGAATTCGTAGGAGCGGTAGCCGCTGACAAGATATAATCTGATTCCTTCCTGCTCAGCCGCCGCGAACATTTCTTCCAAAGCGGCAGCCGCGTCAGAACGCATGAGATTCTGGTTTTCATCATTGATGGACGGGACATTGGGCTCGACCAGACCGGCCGGTATATATGAAGGATCAATCGGTCTTGAAGGACTGACAATCTTGGTAACAGAGTCCAGGGAATCAATATCATCAAGTGAAGCAGGATCTACAGTCGGTTCAGCAGTCGGTTCTGCCGTAGGCTCAGAAGTTGGTAATTCAGTTGGCTCTTCAGTTGGATCTGATGTCTCAGGCTGATCAGTTTCTGACGGCTCTGCCGATGCTGTTATAACAGGTTCGCACGGATCTGACGTCTGTGAGGGACGATGTGCAAGGCGTTCGGCGCAGCCGGAAAAAATCAGATATAAAAGAACGGCAATGATTGCCATAACAAGAAATATAACTATATATATTTTTGTCATGAAGCTTTTTTCCATCCGCTCATTCATAAAAATAATTATAAGGCATGCTGAAAAGAAAGACGAAAAAAAAGGAAGAGAATGAACTCTTCCA
>JAUNJW010000059.1 GCA_030533035.1 Erysipelotrichaceae bacterium | reverse complement strand
TCCATTTTGTTGATGTAATTCAGATACAGCATGATCACGCCGTACACGAATGTGGCTATTGCCGGAACAATAATCGCGGACGCACCGACGTGGGGTTCAAGGAACAGATAGCTGACCGTGTTCAGGAACGGACAGAACAGATGCAGAAGAAAGCCGACCCGCGACCACAGAAGAAGATGTGTGTCCTTGAGCGTCGGCACCAGGACAAAGACTGTCACCAGGCAGGTCATGATCAGCAGGCATACCGCCAGATAGCGCAGGTATGAAACCCATGGCGCCCCGTCCGTGACCAGGAACAGGAACGCCGAGACGATCGCTGTCAGATTGGAAAGCTGGGTATAGAATTTCAGGCTTTTGATGAAGCGGCGCACACCGCGCATCGCCATGCCGGCGCAGCCGCAGAGGATCAGGATGACCATCATCACTTTGACTGTCATAGGAATATCTCCTTTTCATGCCTTTGTTCCGATCAGATACAGGCCTCAGGCATAAGTTTCTCTCTTCTTTGCCTTCATTTTAGAAAACAAACAGATTGAATACAACAATCCCGCAAACACACTGTTTCAAAACAGCCTGACTGGTCTAAAATGGTAATGTTCCGCAGAAGAATCATCTTCGGAATTCACAGCAGGAGGTATCCCATGTCAAAGAATCTGTTTTCCGATCCGTTCTCACTGATTGTCATCACAATCATTGCCTGCGGTTTCCTCTATGCTTTCTACTACCAGTGGAAAGTCAGAACCCGGGGCATTGAAGCAGACGCGGTCGTCACCTGGCTTGAAGAAAAGGAACATTCCGATTCCGACGGCGTCAGCTATTACTATGATGTCCACGTTTCCTATATGACGAAGGACGGCCGTGACATCGACGGCATTCTGTCCAATCCCGGCAGCTATGAGGAAGGTGAACATATCCGGATCAAATATCTGCCCGGAAATGAAGAATATCCGGTCTGCGTCGAAAGACTCTGAAACTCCGCACAGGAGTTTTTTTATATCACCGCTGTCTGATACAGGCAGAGAAAAAGACCCGCAGCTGACGGGTCTTTCTGTTAACAGGATGTTCAGACTTTTCTGTACTGGTTGAATACGGGCACTTTGCCGGCGGAAGGCACGAAGCGCTCCAGGGCGTCCTGCAGGCAGAGATCCCAGAATCTCCATTCATGGCTGTAGCCGGGCACTTCGAAGAAGTCCGCCTTCAGTCTGTGCTTTTCAGCGTATGTATGGAATGTCAGGAAATCCTGGTAGCCGATCGGGTCGCGGTCGCCGCAGGCAAAGTACAGCTCAGGCAGCTTAACACCTTCTTCCCTTTTCTCCTCCAGAACACGGAGCAGGTTCAGCGGGGAATTGAGATAGCCGTCAAAGTCGCCGAAGTTGTTGATCAGGTTGAACTCACGGGCGGAGAACTGGTTGTTGGGATCCGGCATCTGCAGCCGTTTCGGGGAAGCGGAGAAGCTGTACATGCCGGCAAACAGTCCGGGATGATTGAAGGCAAAGACACAGGCGCCCCTGCCGCCCATGGAAAGACCGGCAATAAAGTTGTCCTCCCTTTTGTCACTGACCGGGAACCAGCCGTAGATTAACGGCATGAGTTCCTTTAAGAAGAATGAGTAGACATGGTGGCCCATGCCGAAGGTATTCCAGTCGACATAGTTGGAGTTCAGCGCCGAAGGCATGACAACGACCATCTGTTTTTCACAGGCGTAAAGCTCGGCGTTGGATTTTCTGATCCAGTCGGTATAGTCGCCCCAGGTGCCGTGCAGCAGCCACAGGACTTTGTATTTCTTTCCGCTTCCGTAGAACTCAGAGGGTTCTTTGCCGAAGGCGGGATCCGGCATGATGACATTGACGTCAGCCGGTCCGGCAAGATATTTGCTGGTAAAGCTGAGTCTGAACAGTGCCATCTTACTTTTTCTCCTGCTGTTTCTGCAGCCATTTGCGGTGGGAAACGGTGCGCATGACCCGGATCGCCACTTTCTCTCCCTCAAAGTAATACGGATTCATACCGGTTTCCTTCCAGCCGGCAATCGCGTCCTGGGCGTCTTCATAGAATTCCTCAGCCGCCATCAGGCCGTACAGTCTTGTCGGGATGACATAGAAAGGTTTCTGCGGATATTTCTCCGCGAGCTGTCTGGCATTGTGGGCCAGATGCGGGCATAACATGACGATGTCAACGGTGTCGACAAGGCCGCCGATGCCGCCGAAATCAAAAGGCTTGTATACAAATTCCACTTCATCGCCGAGGCCTTTTTCAGCCGCGCTCTTGTTGAGCTGTGTCACCAGCGCGCTGGATGAAAAACCGCCGCCGCATGTAATCATGATTCTCATAATGATTGTCCTCCGGATTTATTAATTTCATTATAGTTGAAATTTATCCGTTTTTGTCATGATGCGTCCGGATTCAGCTATGATTATTGGCGGATGAACAGAAAGGAGATCCCCATGCTGGATCAGAAAGGCTTCGATCTCTGGGCGGACGGCTATGACAGAACCGTCGGCCTGTCAGACGAAGAAAACACCTATCCCTTCGCAGGATACAAAGAGATACTCGGAAAAATATACAGGACAGTCATGGAAAAAGAAAACGCCGCTGTCCTGGACGTCGGCTTCGGCACCGGCACGCTGACTTCAAAACTGTATGAAAACGGATGTAGGGTTTACGGCCAGGATTTTTCAAAGCGGATGACTGAACTGGCGGCAGCGAAAATGCCGGAAGCCCTGCTTGTGCAGGGCGACTTCAGCGAAGGACTGAAAAGTCCGCTGGATGAGCTGACATATGATTTCATCATTGCCACCTATTCCCTGCATCATCTGACAGATCCGCAGAAGGTTATATTCATTCGTGATCTGTATGCTCATCTCAACAGTAACGGAAAACTGATGATCGGCGACGTCGCCTTTGAAACCCGGGAAGAACTGGAAAGATGCGCTGAAGCGGCCGGGGATGAATGGGATGAGGATGAAATCTATTTCGTTTATGAAGAAATGAAACAGTTCTTCCCTTCCCTCACATTCGAGAAAATCTCATACTGCGCAGGAATCCTGTGCCTTGAAAAAGATCATTGAACATGGTCTTTTTTCTTTTAAAAAACCTTCCCTGAAGGAAGGTCACAATTCTCTGAAGACCTGATGGAACAGGTCATTTGTTTTCATAATACTCTCAATCAGGCTGCGGTGCTTTTCAAAGGCCAGCGCGGCGAAGACGCCCCTGAGCAGCCAGAGCCTGACTGCTTTGTGAAGGATGGCGGGATCGAGCTGCCTGCCTGCTTTTGCGGATGCGTCCATATAGCATTTCACCAGGGCGGCGGCTGTTTCAGGATCTTTCTGTTCCAGCGCCGAAACCAGGAAGCCGGCATGGTCCAGATACGTGTTTCCCATCCTTGCCTCGCCGAAATCGATGATCCTGATTTCACCGTTTTCCAGAAGGATATTCCAGATCCCGGCGTCGCCGTGGATGCATTCCCCCGTATCCGACTCGAAGCGGTAAAGCTCATCAAGTTCTTTGATCAGCGCAGCTGTCCCGGGCACATCGGCAGCCTTTGTAATATTTTCCCAGCTGAGGCTGTGCAGACCGAAGCGGTCATTGAAATGAAGATGGATTTTCGCGTCTTTGAGCATCCGGTGGACCGTGACAAACGCTGCCGCCGTCTTCCGCATGATGTCTTCATTCACATCCGTCAGCGGTTCCCCTTCTATCCTTGTCTGCAGATTGAAGACGCCGTTATCGCCATAAACAAAGCGCTCCCCCTCTTTCGTGTGCAGGATGACAGGCGTGATGTCCGTCTGGAACAGAGCTTCGCTGAGTGCATATTCATCGGCGGCGCTCATGATGGAATGGCATTTCCTGAGAATCCATGATCCCTTTTCGCTGTCGATGCGCCAGGCATGACAGGTGCTGCCGGAAGAAAGAGGTGCCATATAGAGAATGGCACCAATGTCATATTGTTCAGCGAGCTGTCTGATTTTTCCGTATTCTTTTGTCCCGGTCATATCATCAGATGAATCAGGGTTTCTTCATTGATAAAAGTCTGGATCTGCTTTTCGAGGTTTCTTCTTCTGGCATAGCGGAACATGGCCTTTTCATTGATTGCGTAGCGGCTGAAGGCTTCGGAAAGGATCTTTTCATATTCGCTGTGTTCCAGCAGGGTTCCGGTCAGTTTTCTGGAGAACAGGTCAACCAGCATTTTTTCGAGGCATGACTGCCTTGTCTTTTCCACCGGTCCGGGACAGTCGGAATGGAGCCGCTTGACGACGATGACGTCATCTGTCCGGTAGCGGTGGAACATCTTGGCGTCAGGATCGCGCAGCACCATCTGTCCGGGAGCGGCCAGAAGGTCTGTCACCCTGTCTTCAAAGCCATGGCTGACTTCGACGAACAGGGCATTGTAGCCAGTCTCGTGTTCAAGGAATTCATTGAACTGCTTCAGCTCCCAGACCTGAAACTGACAGGCCGGCAGGTGTGTCTCAATCAGGCGTATGACCTGCTTCATCTGCTTCGACGGTCTGTAACGGTATGTGTTCTTAGTGGTCTTGAATGTGTAGTGGCCTCTTGAGACCTTGGTGATCCTTCCCCTTTCCTGCAGGCGCTCGAGTGTCCTGTAGGCCTTGCGCTCACCATACTCAGGGTTGATCCTCTGCAGGGTTTCGATAAACTGCCTGGTCGTAAAAGCCTGCGCGTCTTCGTCGTTCACTTTTTTTGCCATGCGGTTTTCCTCCTTCCCTGTTCAAAGAATCAGATCTTATTATGCGGCCGCGGCTGCGGCGGCTGCCTGCTGGGCGGCGATTTCCATCAGGACTGATACGATCAGGGCCGCTGTCAGTTCCGGGGCGCCGTTGTAGTAATAGACGGAAAGGACGAGAACCGCGTGCATGTAGCGGGTCTTTCTGCCGAAGCCGAAGACACCGTAGCCTTCGGAATTGATCAGGAAGTTGTCCACTTCGATAAAGTCAGCGATGATCTGTTCGGGATCGACGCCGATGTTGGCGAGAATGCCGAGCGGTACAATCTCATAGTCTTTGCCGTATTTGTAATCTTCCTCCCTGAGCTCACGGAACAGGTTGCGGAAGCGGGCCGCCTTGGCCGGCGCCTGCCCTTCGCACAGTGTCAGCGCGTGGCTGAGGGTATGGACGGGATTCTTATGCCAGTGGAAATCCTCGACGATCATCTGGTAGATTTCTTCCGCTTCCCGCACGATCAGGCGGTGATCCCGGCCGGAGGCGTTGAGCAGGCCGATAAAGAGCGTGTCCTCATCGCTGGTCAGGAAAGGATGCTGACTGTTGAAGCGGTCGAACAGGTCCCTGGTTTCATAGGTGAAATTGTCAAACTCGGAGGGCGCGATGGAAGTCGCCATATAATAGGCCAGAACCGGCAGATAGTGGCTGGCGCCGAATTCTTCACGCAGGGTGCTGTAGGCCCGGTCCATCAGGTCCATGCAGGCGCCGGGATCGGTCTCACAGGACAGCAGCGTTAACATGACCTCCTCGCCATTGCCCCGGAACATGGAGAATATGCCTGCATAGTCATGCAGGATCTCCCGGCACAGGCGCAGGATTTCCTCGTTGGGCTCCTGGTGGCGGATCATGCAGATATAGGCGCACAGCGGATACAGCTGTGAGTAGGAGGCAAATACCTTCCGGTTTTTGAGTATATCGCGATATTCGATAAAGTCGCAGCAGAGTCTTTCAAGCTGGTTGTTCATAATTCTTTTTTCCTTCTCATCCATTGTACACGATCCTGCGGTTTTCTGCTTCCTTGCGGGTGCAGGGATTTGGGTATACGATTTGGGGGAACAACAAAAAAGGCTGGTAATCATCATGGCACTCAAAGATTTACTGCTGGTAAAGCTGATTTCCGCCCCGCGCAGGGCGTTCAGCGGCGAAGAACTGGCAAAGGAATACAATGTTTCAAGGGCGGCTGTCTGGAAGGCGGTCAAAGCCCTGCAGAATGACGGATACGGGATCCAGTCCTCGCCCAGAGGCTATTGGCTCCCGATGGAAAAAGATGAGCTGGACTCGGATCTGATCCGCATGGCAGCGGCGGACTGCAGAGCCCCTGTCTATGTTTTTGACACGATTGACTCGACAAACAATTACGCCAAGATCCTGGCGGCGAAAGGCACCCCGCACGGAACCCTGGTATGCGCCAATCACCAGACAGCGGGCCGGGGCCGCCAGGGCCACTCCTTCTGGTCGCCGAAGGATCTCGGCTTATACTTCTCGCTGATCATCCATCCCATGGACACGGACCACATTTCCAGGATCACCCCGGCCGCGGCGGTCGCTGCCGTGGCGGCGATTGAGGAAACCGCGGGCATCCGGCCCGGCATCAAGTGGGTCAACGACCTGTTTGTGGAAAAGAAAAAGATCGCCGGCATCCTTTCCGAAGCGGTGACCGATTTTGAAACGGGAAAAGTGAATACGGTGGTCATCGGGATCGGCATCAACTGCCACCCGATGCAGTTCCCGGAAGAACTCGAGGAAATTGCCGGTTCGCTTTCGGAAGAAGTTCTTTCCCGCAGCGTCCTTGCCGGCAGGCTCTGGCATAATCTTCTTTACTGGTGCGAACATCTCGGGGATCCTGAACTGATGGAGCTCTACCGCCGCGATTCGGTCGTCATGAACCGGAAGATCATCTATCACAGGGACAATGTACCGTATGAGGGAACTGTCACCGCCATCAATGACGAAGGCAATCTGATTGTCGAAAATCCTGACGGCAGCACTTCCCTTCTGCATTCCGGCGAGATCTCAATCAGGGAATGGTAAGACATTCCGGCATATATCATCAAGCAGACACTCATGTTTCAGACATGGGTGTTTTTCTCTGTGTTCAGACCCCTGAGTCAGAAAAAAGATCTGCGGGATTATCATTTCCGCAGATCTGTGGACTGAATGCAGTTTATGCTTTTTTGCGGCCGTAGAGGCTCAGGATGATGAATGTGTTGAGTCCCAGCATCGCCAGCATGAGAATCAGGGTCGGCACATAGTTGCCGGAAAGATCATACATGAAGCCGATGACGGAGGAGAAGACCGCGTTGGCGATGGTGCCGGCCAGCGAAATGGTCGGATATGTTCTGCTGTAGTTTGCCAGGCCGAATGTGTCCTTGGTGATCATGACAACACCGACGGTGCCCAGGGCATAGACCAGGCCATAGAGAGCAGCACCGATATACATGCCGAAGGTTGTGTGCACCAGCATGAGGATTGCCGTGGCGCTCATTGTCAGGGCGCAGTACAGCAGCAGCGATGTCCGGCTGCCGAATCTGTCAGCCAGGGCGCCGAGAACGATCTTGCCCAGGGAGTTGGCCACCATGCAGATGGATAACATCAGGGCGCCGACCGAAGCGGCGAGCTGATAGGAGCCGGCAATGGACGGGAAGTGCTGGGGCAGAGCCGTCGCGGCGCAGCCCATGAAGGCATAGGCGGCCGCCATGATGAACAGTGCCATCGAGATCTTTGAGGCGGTGCCTGTTTCCTGTGCAGCTTCTTTCTTCTCTGTCTTTTCAGAGGGCTGATATCCCAGCGGCACCATGCCCTTTGTCTGCGGATTCAGACTCGGCAGGAACAGAATCGCGGGCAGGTTGAGGACCGCCATGATCGCCGCGGTGAACAGATAGCCTGTTCTCCAGCCGCCGCTTTCGATGACGGAGGAGATGACCGGTGAGAAGAGAGCTCCGGCCAGGCCCGAGCAGCTCATCGCGATGCTGGTGGCAAGACCGACATTGGCATGGAACCAGTTGTTGACAACCATCGTGACCAGCACAAAGCCGAGGATACCTGCCGCAAAGCCCCTGATGGCGTTGATGGCATACATGACATAGATGTTAGGCGCCATGGCCAGCAGCGCTGTGCCGCCGGCAATCAGGACCGTGCCGATGATCAGCAGCGGCTTCAGGCTCTTTTCGCTTAAGAGCTTCGGGGCTGCCACGCCGCCTAAGGCGAAGACGATGTTGCAGATGGTGAGGGTCATGGAGACTGTTCCCTTGAGAATGCCGAAGTCATCGGCGATGCCGTTGAAGAACAGGCCGGCCACATTGGTCACAAGACCGACCGATGTCGCGATCAGACCCGAGACGGATATCAGGATCAACAGATATTTTCCGCTGATTTTGCTGTTCATAAAACCTCCGGTTTAAGCGAGATCCTCGCCGTTTGTCGCAATTACCTTCTTGTACCAGAAGAAGGAATCCTTTCTTTCTCTGTGCAGGTCGCCGCTGCCGTCGTTGTGCTTGTCGACATAGACAAGTCCATAGCGCTTCTTCATTTCGCCGGTGGAGGCGGAGACCAGGTCGGTGCATCCCCACATTGTGTAGCCCATCAGGTCAACGCCGTCTTTGACAGCTTCGGCCATCGCTTCGATGTGGCTGCGCATGTAGTCGATTCTGTAGGAGTCATGGAATTTGCCGTCCTCACTTCTTTCATCGATGGCGCCGAGTCCGTTTTCAACGATCATCAGCGGGATTTCATAGCGCGCATACATGGAGTTGAGAAGGATGCGCAGGCCCTTCGGGTCAATCTGCCAGCCCCACTCGGAAGCCTTGAGATACGGATTCTTAACGCCGGCGAACATATTGCCCTGGGCCATCGCGATTTCCGGATCCACGGAAGCGGCGGAGCTCATGTAGTAGGAGAAGGAAAGGAAGTCGACTTTTCCTTCTTTCAGGATTTCCTCATCGCCCTCTTCCATGCGGACAGTGATGTTGTTTTCTTCAAAGAAACGCTTTGCGAAATAAGGATAATGGCCTCTGACCTGAACGTCGGCGCAGAACCACAGACGCAGGTTCATTTCATCGTTCATTGCCTTGACGTCATCGGGATTGCATGTGTAGGCGTAGACCGGGTGGCCGATGGTCATCATGCCGATTTTGAAGTCCGGATTGATTTCATGGCCCCTCTTGACCGCCAGGGCGCTGGCGACGAACTGATGATGGAGCGCTGTGAAGCGGTCATTGATCATTTCGGGTGTTTCCTTAATGCCGAACATCGGGGCGTGGTCGATGCCTCTCATGCCGAGGCTGAGAATGCGGCCGCTTGACTGGACGCCGTTGTTGATTTCGTTGAATGTCAGCCAGTATGTGACTTCGTCCTTATATTCATTGAACAGTGTTTCCGCGTAGCGCATGAAGTGGCCGATGACCTCGCGTCCTGCCCAGCCGTCATACTTTTCAGAAAGACCCCAGGGCAGTTCATAATGGGAAATTGTCACCAGCGGTTCGATATTATATTTTCTGCATTCCCTGAAAACATTGTGGTAGAACTCAAGGCCCTTTTCATTGGGGGTCTCTTCCATGCCGGTCGGATAGATTCTTGACCAGTTGACGGAAAGACGGAAGCACCTGAATCCCATCTCGCCGTAAAGGGCGATATCTTCCTTGTAATGATGATAGAAATCGACAGCGTCATGGGAAGGATAATACACATCGGGATCGATTTCAGCGTCCCATAAACGCGGTGTGTCGACGGTGCCGCCTCTTACATGGTCACAGACGGAAGCACCTTTTCCGTCAACGTTCCATCCGCCTTCGAACTGATTGGCCGCTGTGGCGCCGCCCCAGAGAAATCCTTTCTTGAATGTCATAATTGTTCTCTCCTTTTTTTCTTACACTCAAAATATAGCCGGGATTTTAACCTATTACCAATACCTTTGATATCTATCGTTCCATGCCTGGCAGGCATGATAAAAATTCCAGGAATTTTGCGCTGACCGGAGTCAATGGAACCTGCCTCTTATAGGCGAGCACAGTCCCTGATTCAAGAACCGGCGAAAGCGGCCGCATGGCCAGTTTTGCGGGATCAAAATACGGCAAAGAGCCTTCGAGAACCAGGGCCGCGCAGTCGGCAGTCATGACGATTTCGGAAGCGGTCAGAGCAAGATTGCTGGTATAGGCGGTCTGCTTTTCCACATCCATGCGGCCGAACCAGCTTCTGACTTCGGACTGCACGGAAGGTCTTCCCGGCAGGACCAGCGTCTGGGCTTTGAGATCTGCCGCAGTTACGCTCTCCT
>JAUNJW010000256.1 GCA_030533035.1 Erysipelotrichaceae bacterium | reverse complement strand
GAAATTGTGTTCTGTTTCAGCCATACTTAAATGGTCGAAAAGAGTGAATATGAATCTGCTATTTATTTTTAACAGTATTGCCCTCGGCGTCGGGCTTGCGATGGACGCCTTCTCCGTTTCCCTGGCCAACGGTCTGCGGGAACCGGGCATGAACGTAAAAAGAATGTTCCTGATTGCCGGAACATTCGCTTTCTTCCAGACCATGATGCCGCTGATCGGCTGGGTCTGTGTCCACACGGTTGTTACATATTTCAGCATGTTTGAAAAAGCGATCCCGTGGATCGCCCTGGGTCTGTTGGGCTATATCGGCGGCTCGATGCTGAAGGAAGGTTTTTCCCCCGATGAGGAGGAAGAGCTGACGCAGGTCGGCGGCGGAACCCTGGTCATGCAGGGAATCGCCACATCCATCGACGCGCTTTCCGTCGGCTTTACCATCGCTGAGTATGATTTCCTGCATGCCTTAAGCGCTTCGCTGATCATCGGCGCCGTTACCCTGGCGATCTGCCTGGCCGGGCTGAAGATCGGCCGCCAGTTCGGCATGAAGCTGGCCGGTAAGGCTTCGATCCTGGGCGGCGTCATCCTGATCGCGATCGGCCTGGAAATCTTTATCACCGGAATCTTCTGAAAATGAAAAAGGGCTCTCTCCAATCACCCGGAGAGAGCTTTTCTTATACCTTGATTTTTGGCAGGACGTTGGCGAAGCTGTCCTGGATCAGCAGGTCCGCCTCACTGTCATAGGCTGTGATCGAGCGGTTGATCAGTACCAGATGTTTGCCATGGAAATAGCGGATCAGGCCGGCAGCCGGATAGACAACCAGCGAAGTGCCGAGGACGATCAGCACATCGGCGCTTGAGATCGCCGCGACAGCGCCGTTGACAACCGGCGTCGAGAGGCCTTCTTCATACAGGACGACGTCCGGTTTGACAATGCCGCCGCATTTGGTGCAGCGGGGGATGCCTTTGCTTTCGGCGATGAACTCAGCCGGATAGAAGGCGCCGCAGTCCATGCAGTAGTTCCTCAGTACGGATCCGTGCAGTTCATAGACTTTCTTCGAGCCGGCCTTCTGGTGGAGGCCGTCAATATTCTGGGTGACAACGCCCAGTGACTTTCCTTTTTTCTCCAGTTCTGCCATCAGCTTATGGGTGAAGTTGGGCTCGGCGTCCAGATACAGCATCTTGTCTTTGTAGAACCGGTAGAATTCCTCCGGGTCCGCGTCGAAGAAGCTGCGGCTGATAATGGTTTCCGGCGGATAGCGGTACTGCTGGTTGTAGAGGCCGTCCTGGCTTCTGAAATCCGGGATGCCGCTGTCGGTGGAAACGCCGGCGCCGGTGAAGAAAACGATATGCTTTGCATTGTCGATGATTTCCTGGAGTTTCTGAATCTTGTCTTCCATTTTTTTATTCTCCTTGTGCGTAGGTTCTGGCAAGTGTTTTTCCGATTTCGTTCATTCTGTCCCGCAGCGACTGCGGCCGGATGACTTCCATGCGGTCATAGAACTGCAGCAGCCAGCTGATCAGGGTGGGGGTAACGGCAGTGCGGATTGAAGCGGTGAAGCGGTCTTTGGTGACTTTTGAAATGATGATGTCCTTTCCGAATTCGTCAAAGACGACATTGGCCAGATTCAGGTCAAAGTCAGCTGTCACCGTCTGCGGATCGCCATGGTACATGTTGAAGGAGGAACGGATGTGGTCATCCAGGGAAAAGTAAACCGGATCGGCCTGCTCCTCAAGGACCTGCACCATATCCATTTTGTCGATTCTGTAATTGGCGAATGACTTGTGGTCCTCACTGTAGAGCACCGCGTAATAGCGGCCGGCGTTGGAAACCACCGCGTAGGGGATCATATGATAGAGCCTGTTCTGGCGGCGGTACTGTTTCTTCCGGGTGACGCTCAGGTCATAATATCTGAATTCCACCGGGTTTCTGCCGGCGGCTGCCCTGATGAGAATTTCAATCAGGCGCAGGACATGGTCACTGTCTGTCTTGGCGGCAGGCGCTGCCAGCGGCGGCATCGCTTCGCGGTCATGGACAGACAGGTTATTCATGATCCTGGCGCAGAATTCATCCGAGGCCTTCTGCGAAACAGCGGAGGAGGACTGGATGGAATCACACAGAAACAGCGTTTCCCCGGGGGTGAACGCGTGGCGGATCCAGTAGCCCTGGCGGCCGTTTCCCGATTCATAGAAAACCTCATAGCCGTGGTCGTTGAGGACACTGATCGCTTTGTAAATGCTGCGGCGGTCCGCTTCTATGTCATCTTCCTGAAGATGGCGGCGGATGTCCGCCATACCGAGCAGATGCGAGGCATCGCTGTGTTCCAGCAGGATATCCCTGACCAGCAGCGGCAGCCTGATGATATCAGCGTGTTTCATAAAAATTATTTACCTCTTTTTCTTTATTGTACACGGCAGTGTACAAGGCTTCCAGTCAAAATCGCTAAGATTTAAGTGGAAATGAGGAAAAGAACATGAACGAAAGAACAAAGATGATTATCAGTGAATCCCTGATCCTGTGGGCCTTCGGCTGCGCGATTGACCATTATGACGCTGCCGCAGTCATTCTCGGCGTCTTTACTGCCGGCTGGCTTGTGCATATTTATGAAAGCGCAAAGATCAGGCCGCTGCTTCTCAGAGGTCTCCTGGCTGCCGATCTCTGCCTGCTGGCTGCCCATGTCACCGGTCTTTCCGCCGTGATTCCTTCCGCCGGATTTATCATCGCCCTCAATGCTTTCTACGCGGTCATGACCCTGGCCAATTCATATCAGCTCATGGATGAAGCGGTCCGCTGGTTTATCGGCCTGACCCTGGTTTATACAGCCCTGAGCCTGATCGTGCCCAACGGCCAGTTCACCTCCGTGCAGCTGCTGACACTGATCCTGCTGATGTTCGCGCCGGTCCTTCTTGTTTACGCTGTCAGGGCCGTCACCGATGAGCCGGAAGGCAAATATCATGGCAGTGCCCTGTGAAAAGAGGTAGAATGGGTTTCAGGTAATTCATCATGACGGAATGGCTGATCAGAAGATTTATCAGAAACGCGGACGAAACAGGGGATCCCGCCGTCCGCAGGAAATACGGAACCTTAAGCAGTATGACGGGTATCGTGCTCAATGTACTGCTTTTTCTGCTTAAGGCTCTTACCGGCATCCTGGCCGGTTCGATTTCCATTCTTTCCGACGCCTTCAACAATCTGTCAGACTGCCTGTCCTGCCTGATCACCCTGTTCGGCTACAGGATCGCGGCCAAGCCGG
>JAUNJW010000255.1 GCA_030533035.1 Erysipelotrichaceae bacterium | reverse complement strand
TCCGTATTCGGGATCCAGCAGCATCGATGATGCGTACGGCGTCAGTTCTTCCGCCGCGATCGTTTTCAGACGTTCCATTGCTTCTGCGGAAGGTTCTTCGCTGCTGTGCTGCTTCATCAGTCTTTTCAGGGCGCCGCGCTGATCGAACGCAAGCGCGCTGATGACGCCCCTGTCATCGCTGAGACGGGCCATATAGGCTTTTTTGTTTTCTGTCAGTTTCATTTCTTATGTACCTCGGTAACTGTTATTTTCTGAAACAGTTCATTATAGTGTTCCATATTGACGTGACCGGTCTCTTTCTCCATCGCGTTTAACATGCCCAGCGTGTTTGCCCGCTTCAGCAGTTCTTCATCAGAGAGCCCGTTCACAATACCGGAAGCGATGCCGGCAACGGTGGAATCTCCCGAACCGACCGGACTGACCACATGGATTTTCGGAATATCAACTTTATAGAAATGACTTCCGTGACGCGCGAAACAACCGTCGCCGCCCAGTGATACGATGATCCAGCCGATTCCTTCGAACGGTTCTTCCGAGAGTGCTTCCATGAGAGCTTCCGGATCCCGGGGAACTTCTCTTTTCAGAATCTGTCCGAGTTCGTCGGTATTGGGCTTGATCGCCGTCGGTTTGACTTCCGCTTTCAGGGAGGCCTCAAGTGCCTTTCCCGAACAGTCCAGGATGATGGGAATTCCGTTCTGGCGGCAGACTTTTGTCATTTCCGCATAACATGTATCCGGAATCCCTTTGGGCAGACTGCCGGAAAAAACGACAGCGTCTGCTTTTCTGACCGTTTCGGCAAAGTACGTGCAGAAGCGGCTGTAGTCTGCCGGTGAAATCTCCGGTCCGGCTTCCAGTATTTCGGTCTGCATCCCTTCGTGAAGCACAGCGATGCAGTTGCGTGTATTCCCCTCCACCCGGAAGAACGCGGTGCGGATTCCCGCTTTGTCCAGTTCTTCCTGCAGATAATCTCCGTTCCGGCCTGCAATCAGTCCGGTGGCTGTGACGTCTTCGCCGAATTCGCTGAGCACGCGCGTAACATTGAGACCTTTTCCGCCCGGCGTCTTATGCGTCTCTTCCGGACGGTTGACACCGTCGAGAACCAGAAGGGGAATCTGATAGGCGATGTCAATGGACGGGTTCATCGTGACGGTCAGGATCATACGTATTCTCCGCGCCTGTATTTCTCCAGGAACTCGTCGAAGAAATGCGGATCCTCCTGCCCTTCCGCAGCGGTATCCAGCTTGTTAATCTTTTCGATCAGCTTTCTGTTTTCCTCCGTCGGGACATATTCCGCTTCGAGAAATGCGTCAATGATATCGTTGATCAGAAAGCCGCCTGTAATCTTTCCGCCGAACCCGATGACGTTCGCATTGAGTTCCTTTCTGGCGTAAAGAGCTGTCGTCATGTCGCGCACAAGCGCTGCCCGGATGCCGGGAACTTTGTTTACGGCATTGTTGATGCCGACGCCTGTTCCACAGATGCAGATGCCGAAATCTGCTTCGCCATGGGCAACCGCCTCACCGACACGCTTTCCGTAGATCGGATAATGCGTGCGGAAATTGTCATATGTGCCGCAGTCAATCACTTCATGACCTTTCTCCTTGAGATGGTCAGCGACGGCAATCTTTTCGATTGTGACAATATGGTCACATCCCAGTGCGATCCTCATTCCGTTTCCTCCAGCATGATTTCTTTTCCCATATGATTCAGCATGTCCACACGGACCTGATGACGGCCGCCGTCGTAAGAACCTTCCGCGAAGCTTTTCACGATGTTCTTTGCCATGGCGGGACCGATAATCTCTGATCCGAGGGTGATGATACGGGCATTATTATGTGAACGGGTCATATAAGCAGTTCTCTCATCAGATACTTCAGCGGCGATGACGCCCTTGATCCTGGTGACTGTCATGAACGGACCCGCGCCAAATGCGTCGACAATGATGCCGTAGCAGTCATCAGATTTCCTGACTTCGCGTACGACAGCCACCGATGCATCGACGAAATCAACCGGATCATTTCCGGTCACATCAATCACTTCGTACGAGTTTTCCGAAAGAAACTGTATGATGATTTCCTTCAGGTCTTTTCCTGCAGGATCCGAGCCGATAACAAAAACCATTATTTCCTCCTCTAATATCAGTTATCTGGAAAGCCGGCCGGCTTATTGGGATTTCGGATCCGATAATCCTTTCAGAAAGTGAGCTCTTACGAAAAGTATAGAATCGCTGTATTCCTTTTCATATCTGTCATAAAGTGCAGTGGTCTGCCATGCTGAAAGGATGCCGTTAACGAGGAATAGCAAACGTCAAACCGAATGAAAGATTCAACATAAACAAGAAAAAATGAGAGAGCATGACCGCCCTCTCAAAATTTCTGATAATAATTGCTGCAGGTATCAGGGAACGCGCTTCACAGGACGCTCTTCGTCCGGATCTTCACGGAATTCCACAATATCGACCAGACCGCAGGTCAGAATGTAACACAGTTTATTCAGCGTATATGTGCTGATATTCTGATTCCTCCGCAGACGCCGCAGAGTGTTTGTGCTGATGCCGTAGTGCTTCTCAAGCTGATAGTACGTTATTTTCTTTTGTCTCATCGTTTTCCACAATCTCTCGTATACAATCATACTTCACCGTGAATGGATCCTTTTCCTTTCTGCGATTACAGTATAGTTCGTTCCAAACAAATAATCAACAATAATTTGTTTGTTTTAAACATAAATATTTTGATATAAACAATAAAACAATCCTGCAAAACAACGAAATAAGTAGATAAAATGGCATTTCCGCTATTTTGCACAATGTGACGGGTTATTTTTGATATGTTTGACTGTTCGATACTTGTTTGATTTTTCTGTTCGATATATAATACAAACAGATTGGATGGAACAAATATGAAAAAAGAAGAACGTCAGAATCATATCCGGAATATGCTGAACAGCACGGGAACCGTAACAGTAAATGAGATCATGCAGGAATTATCCGTATCGGACATGACTGTCAGAAGAGATCTAAGTGAAATGGCGCAGCGCGGCCTGCTTATCCGCACCCATGGAGGCGCACAGAGAATCTATTCAGATGATAGCGGTCTTGAACGTTCCCATCTAGAAAAAAAGCGTCTGCAGGAAGCAGAGAAAAACGACATCGCCGATCTGACCGCGGCGCAGATTTCCGACGGAGAAACAGTTTTTCTCGGACCGGGCACAACGCTCGAGCTCACCGCTTCAAATCTGAAGAACCGGAATAT
>JAUNJW010000058.1 GCA_030533035.1 Erysipelotrichaceae bacterium | reverse complement strand
TGCCCGCGCAGCTCTTTTTTTCTGACAGAAAAAGGCCCGGTAGTTCCGGATCAGATCCGGACGCCGAGTCCTCTCAGTTTCTCAATAAGCATTTCCGTGTCGCCGTGATAGACAATGCCGCTGTAGCCTGCCATCTGCGCGGCGTGGACATTCATCGATGAATCATCAATGAAGACGCACTCTTCCGCAGCCAGACCGAAGGTTTCCAGGCACAGGGCATAAATATCCGCCTGCGGCTTTAACATCCGTACCTCTGCCGAAGTGATCCTGCCGCTGAAGCATTCACTTGCCGGCAGCCGGTCAAAGTACTCCGCCTGACGCAGACTGGCGTTGGAAAGCAGATAAATCATATAGCCGTTCTTCTTAAGCGAATGGATCAGCTCCTCCATGCCCGGCATGTCATCAAACGGCGTCTTCCACCAGTTCAGGATGATATCTTCCGCGACGGGCTTCAGCCTTTGGGGCAGTCTGGCGCAGACCGAATCAACTGCCTGCTGTTCGCTCATGACACCGTGGTCGACCGCAATCCACTCGGTTTCATGGAACAGCTCCCGCATCATGATGTCATGATCTTCGCCGGAGACGTTTCGCTGTTCAAGCAGCTTTGCGGGATTCCAGTCCATGAGGACCCCGCCCATGTCAAATATGATATTGCGGATCATGATTTCCTCTGATAGTGATACATGACGATACCGGCCGCCACCGCCACGTTCAGCGACTCAAAGCCTTCCATTTCAATCCGTAGGCGTTCATCGGCGTCAAGCTGGATTTCTTTCCTGACGCCCTTGCCCTCATTGCCGAAGACAAAGCCGAGCTTTCCGGTGTTTTCGATTTCAGACATTGTTTTTGAATGTTCCAGGGTGGTGGCGATGATTCTGAAATCATCCTTTCTCAGATCCTCAATGATCCCCGGAAGACTGCCGCGGATCACGGGAATATGGAACAGCGCGCCCTGGGTCGAGCGGATCACCTTGTCATTGTACAGATCGCATGTGTCATCCGAACAGTACACGGCGTCAAAGCCGAAGGAAACGGCGGTGCGGATCATCGTGCCGAGATTGCCCGGGTCCTGGACGCCGTCCAGCAGGATCACCCTGGAAATCATTCCGGTTTTCTGTTCCTTCTGCCGGCAGACGCCGATCAGATGGACAGCGGAGACATTCTGCGAAATCTTCTTCATGATTTCCGGCGTGACCTGAATCACATTTTCAAACTCAAAGGGATTGTCAGAATCCGTGATCAGGGTTTCCAGGATGCCGGCTTTCAGGGCTTCCTGGATCAGGTGCTCCCCTTCAACAAGAAACAGGCCGGTTTCATCGCGGCCTTTTTTGGTATGCAGGGCGGTCCATTTTTTGACCCTGGCATTCTGCAGGGATGTAATGACTTCCATCTCAGTCCTCTTCCTTTTCCTCACTGAGGGAAACGGCGCCGGTGTCCGCTTCAGCCTTCAGGCCGGCTTCCTGCAGAAGCTTCGCCCTGGAAACAGCGTCCTCTGCGCTGAGATGTTCCATAACGACGGCCGGCAGTTCTTTTAACAGGGTCCTGAGTTCCATGATGGAACGGCCGGTGATATCCTTCAGCTTCGCAAGGGCTTCGGTCATGTTTTCAACCTCTGTGATCACGACCTTCGATTTCATCGGGTCACTCAGCTCCAGGGTTATTTCCTCATCGTGCTTCGGGGCGAACTGCGGGGCGCCGCAGTTGGGGCAGTACATGCTTAAATCCTCAATTTCAGCACGGCATTTCAGACAGATCATATGGCAGCCTCCATTCGTGTCGGTATATATGAAATTATACACGAACATAAGACACGGAATCTGTCATAATGAAAGCAGAAGAGGTACATTCCATGAGCAGAAAACTGGTAGCTTATTTTTCAGCGGGAAAAGAGACCCGCTTCGCAGCCCGTGAGCTGGCGGAAATCCTGAACGCGGACCTGTATGAGATCAAAGCGGCAGAACCCTTTACGGAAGCGGATCTTGACTGGAACAATCCGGATTCAAGATCTTCACAGGAAAAAAACAATCCTTCCCTGCGTCCGGCCTTAGCGGAAGAGAAGACCGACCTTTCCGCCTATGACATCATTTTCCTCGGCTTCCCGGTATGGTGGGATTCCTTCCCCCGCGTGATCGCCACATTTGTTGAAAACAATGATTTTGAGGGAAAGACTGTCATCCCGTTCGCGACCTCAATGGGCGGCGGCATGGGCATCAGCGCCGAAGAAATGCGGGAACTCATCGGTGAGAATGTGAAGGTCACCGAAGGCCTTCTGTTAAACGGCCCGATCGGCAGATTCAAGCTGCAGACGTGGCTGCTGACAATGGGCATCACCGAATGAAAAAGCGGATTTCTCCGCCTCGTTCATTATTGCAAAGACAGGTCGCTGACCTGTTTTTCATTTTCTGTTCTGGCGCATGACCTCGAAGGCAAGAGCGCTGGCGGCGCCGGAGGCGTTGAGCGCGTTGCGGAAGTCATTGGCATAGGGAATGTAGATGTTCTGCTCAATCTCCGCCCTGACCTTTGCGGAAAGGCCCCGCATCTCGCCGCCGATCGCGATCAGCAGCGGCCGCTTCAGGGGCGCGTCGAAATATTCAATGGCGTCTTTTCGCATCGCCGCGAAGGTTCTGACGCCCCTGCTCTTCATCTTCCTGATTTCAGCGGCCGGATCTTCGGTCATGACAATGCTGAGATATTCAAAGGCGCCGGCGCTGGAGCGCAGGATGACCGGCTCGGCGTTTTCCCAGTTTCGCTGATCCAGGAAAAGGGCGTCGCAGCCGGCGGAATAGAGCGAGCGGATCACATAGCCGAGGTTGAACGGATCCTCAACCCCTTCCACCAGGGCAAAAAACGGATCCTTCAAGTCAATGACTTCTTCCATTGACTGGTATTTTCTTGCGCCGGCAGCGGCGATCAGACCGCCATGGGTACGGCCGCTTGCCATGGAATCAATGGTTTCCCTGTCAGTCCGGGTGATCTTTATGTTCCTCTGTTCTGCCTGGCGCAGAATAAACGCTGTATCCTTGTCATGCTTGTTCTGATCAACGATAATTTCGTAAACTTCCCGCATCCCGCCGAGGACCGCTGCCTTGACTGACACATTTCCTTCAAGAATCATCTGTTCCTCCTGAGGATATCCTCTTCTCTGACTTCAAAGGGAACCGGCACTTTCAGAAGAGCCATCGGCCGCCTTGACTGTTCCATGAATTCCCCGTCCTCGTTTTTCATCCGGCTCAGCGTGAAGACACGGTTGTTCATACCCGGGCTGAGAACTTCTATTTCCATCCCGGTATCGATCGGGTTTCTTGTCTCTATGACGGCGGTGCCGGTGTTTCTGTCAAATGACTTCACTGTGGCAAGGAAGTCATGATTGACATTCGCGTCGGAATTGGGATGGTAGATCAGCGAGTCTTCCGCTGCCCTGCCGTTATAGAAGCCGGCGCATGTCTCGCGGTTTTCACCGCGCAGGATTTCCTTTGTATGCCAGGCCATCCGTTCTTCGCAAAGCGGTCCGTCCGCGGCCATGATCTCATCGATCAGATGGCGGTAGGCGCTGACCACCGAGGCGATATAATACTCCGTCTTCATCCGGCCTTCGATCTTGAGTGAACTGACGCCGGCCTTCATCAGATCATAAATCTGATATGAGCCCATCAGGTCCTTTGAACCGGCGGTGAAGAGAAGGCTGTCCGAGATTTCCCTCTCATTCTCATACAGATGATACTGCCAGCGGCAGCTCTGGGCGCAGCCGCCGCGGTTGGCGTCGCGCAGCGTCATCCGGTTGGAAAGCGTGCATCTGCCGCTGTAGTTGACGCACATGCCGCCATGGATAAACGCTTCGGTTTCCACCGGTGAGGCAGCGGTGATCTTCTTCACCTCTTCCATTGTGCACTCCCTGGCCAGGACCACCCGGTCGACGTCAAAGGCTTCATGCATGAACTCTGCCGCCCTTGAATTTGTGACCGACATCTGGGTGCTGCAGTGGATCTCCAGGGAAGGAGCCGTTCTGCGGGCCAGCTTCATGACCGCCGGCGAAGCGACGATAATCGCCTTGACCCCGAAGGCTTCCAGCTGCCTGAGATATTCCTCCAGGCCTTCGAAATCCTCTTCATGGGGAATCATGTTTACGGTGACGTGGATGGCGCAGCCGTAGTCTTTCGCAAACAGGCAGGCCTCGCGGATGTCATCCATCGTAAAGTTGGAAGCCCGTGAGCGCAGTGAAAACAGCTGACCGCCGATATAGACGGCGTCAGCCCCGTAGCGGACCGCGGTTTTGGCCCGGGCAAGATCCCCTGCCGGCGCCAGAAGTTCCACTTTCTTCATTGCCTCACCTGACTGTTTTCTGATCGTAATATCCCTTTGAGAACGGGATATCCTTATATGTGTTTCTGTATTCCCGGATTTCTGCTGCTGCAGCTGTTCCGTCAAGCAGCGCCCTGTATAATCCGACGGCTTCCTGTACGGACTGCGGGTCCAGATGCCAGCCGTCAATCACGAAGCGCTTCATGCCGGCGTCCCTGAACTTTCTGATTTCATCGAAAGATTCCAGGACATAATCCGAGAAAATCATCGTGACATATTCATTTTCAAAAACCGGCATATGTTCCTGCCGCTTGGCTTCCACCAGGGTCAGGTTCTCTTTGTTTTTCAAAGGCTCTTTTCCGGCAGATAACGCAAAGGCACTCAGCAGCGGCCTGGCCGAGACGCTCATCAGCTGATAGCCGTGAATGTTCATTCCTGTCACGGCCGCTCCGGCAGCGATTTTCAGAATTTCCTGCTCCGTCAGCAATGTCGAGATCATGACTGCCTGCAGGTTTTCACTGCACCATGTCAGCGCGTCTGCGGGGCTTGTCATCATCGTTTCCGGCTGGTAGATCATCCTGTCCTCGAGGCCGTTTTTCCTTGCGGAATACATCAGGCCGGTGTCGGCGAAAAGAACCGCGTCAATGCCGCCATGGCACAGGCGGATCATCTTCTCACATGCCGCTTCAATATCATCTTCATGAAACAGGCGGTTCATGAGAACACTGACCCGCAGGTTTTCCGCACGGGCCGTTTCCGCCATCGTCAGGATTTCTTCTTCACTGAACGGACGCAGCGCTGAAAAACAGGAATCCGCCAGGGCAAAGATCACTTCATCCGCCCCTTTTTCCCTGTATGTTTTCAGATCCGCCGGGTTTTCACATGTGACTGCGAGAATACTCATACTTTGGTATTGTACCACGTATAGGCAATAAGCGCGGAAGCAGGAGTACGGATGTGACCTCAGGAAAATGCCATTTTCCCATCATGAAACCAGGATACGGGATTGTTCACACTTAAATATCGCGGCACGCAAAACCCTTGACTTGCCTGCCGGGTATGATATCTTATGTTCATCAGTCAGCGTTAAGTGCTGCGGGATGCGGGACGCCCACGGACGAAAAGCTATGCTTGCGGTTGACTGAGTGATCCCATTGATGTGAATAGCCTTCTTTTTTCACAGAAATGGATGAAGAAAGGAGGTTTTTATGTTTTTTACAAAAGAATACTGGAAGTCTTCCGCTGAAAAGCTGAGAAGCACAAAGTATCTCGCCATCATCGGCCTCTTCATTGCCATGAAGGTCGTCATCTCCTTCGTCTCGATCAGGGTCTCAGAAAATCTCTATGTTTCCCTCTCGTTCCTGTTTACATCCGTTGAGGGCGCCATCATCGGCCCCGTCGCTTCCCTTGTCTCCGGCGCCATCACCGACGTTGTCGGCTACATGGTGAATTCAAGAGGATATTCCTTCTTCCCGGGCTATACGCTGTCGGCGATGCTCGGCGTCACAATTTACGCGCTCTTCCTTTACAGAAGAAAGATCACCATCGCGAAACTGGCCGCGGCCAAGTTTATCAACAACTATTTCGTCAACGTCGCCCTCGGTTCCGTCTGGTCGGCAATGATGATGTCCAAAGGCTACATCTATTACGCAACCCAGAGCCTGATCAAAAACTCAATCCTTCTGCCGTTTGAGATCATCGCCCTGGTTGCGCTGTTCAATATGATCATCCCGACACTGCAGCGCCAGAAGCTGATCGTCCCCCAGGATCCGCTGCCGCTGAAGCTGTTCGCGAAAAAAGAAAACTGAAACACACGGGAAGAGCATGATTCTTCCCTTTTCTTATACCTGAATGCGTGACAGTGGTATAATAGGCGCATGATCAAAGCACATTATGAGGCTGTTAAGGACATCATCAGAGACAAAGCCGTATTATGCGCCGTCACCAAAAGACGCAGCCTCCAGGAAATCCGGGAATACTATGACGCGGGCGAAAGGATCTTCGCCGAAAACCGGGCCCAGGATCTGAAGGAAAGAGCGGCTGCGCTGCCTTCTGACATCCGCTGGCAGTTCATCGGCCACCTGCAGAGAAACAAGGTAAAGGATATCATCTCTTTCGTTGACTGCATCCAGTCGCTGGACAGCCTGCCCCTGGCCGCCGTCATTGAAAAAGAAGCCGCCAGAGCAAACAGGACGGTTGACGTCCTGATTGAATTCCATCTGGCCGAAGAGGACACAAACAAAAGCGGCCTGGCAAAGGAAGACGCCTTCCCGTTTGTCAGGGAGATCCTGAAATATGAGCATCTGAACCTGAAAGGGATGATGGCCATGGGTCCCCACACGGACGATGAAGACAGAATCCGCGAGGTGTTTGAGGAAGCCCGTCAGCTGTTTCTTTCCCTGCGGAATGAATTCGGGGAAGACCATTTCCGGGTGCTCTCGATGGGCATGAGCGATGATTTCAGAATTGCCGTGGAATGCGGATCGACGATGGTCCGGATCGGCACATATCTGTTTGAAGAATAATACTGTTTCACAGTCAGGATCAGGAGGATTATATGCCTGCAGCTACCACACATGTTGAATTTGCAAAAGACGTCTACAGAACACTCGACGAAGACCTGAAAAAAAGAATCGCCAACAAACAGATGTTCTGGCTCGGCTCCCAGGGCCCGGATATGCTGTTCTTTTCCAGGGCCAGCGTTCTGCCGGGTTCCCTGCACAGATACGGAAATCTCATGCACGATCAGAAAGTTCCCGAAGTGATGGCTTTCTTTGAGCACTGGGTCGCTGATGACCCTGACCTTGTCAGTTATTTTTACGGTTTCCTGTGCCATTATGCGCTCGATACAACCGCCCATCCCCTGATCAACGCCGTTGCCCGGACAAGGCACCAGGAATCAGGCGTTCATGAAGGCGCCGCCCATGTCGGCATGGAAGCAGACATTGACGTCTGGATGCTGCACCAGAGAGGCAGAAAAATCACTGACTATGACGTCTACAAATACTTTAAGGTTGACCGCAGCAGCGCTGACAAGCTGGCGGAGATGTACCACAGCATGTTCAAGGAGGTCTTTGATCTTGACGTTGCAGAAAAGGACGTCGTCCAGTCTGTCCGTGACACCGCCTTCTACAATGGCGTCCTGTATCCCAGAAAGACGACCTTTGCCGTGATCAGCAGCCTCGAAAAACTGCTGAAAATGCCGGCCGCAATCAGCGGCATCATGCTGGTGGGCAAAGGCGACACCCAGATCATCAACCTTTCCCATATCGCCTATCCGCTGCGCTATGATCCGTCGCAGACAATCAGCGATTCCTTCCCCGAGCTGTATGGCAAGGCAGTTCTCAAAGCGCAGAGACTGCTGAGAACACGCAGCGACGAAGACTTTGAAAGAAACTTCAACGGTGAACCGAAACAGAGTTAACGCTCTGTTTTTTCTTTTTCAGGCAAAACAAAAGCACCCGCTTATGCGGGTGCGCCTGTTCATCATCAGTTGTCTGAGAAGCTCCAGGCGGGAATGTCATTTCCGCGCCGGATCAGGACTGTCTTCTGCAGGTCCGTCTGGTTGAGGAAGCGGAGAACATCATCCACTTCCTGTTCCGTGCATCCGATCAGCATTTTCACGTCCAGTTCCTTTGCCAGAATGTCAGCCGCGACCACCAGGGCTGTGATCTTGTTCCTGTCGCCGCTGCCGGCATAAACAGAAACGCCTTCACTGGTGACACTCTTGGTGTCAGTGACATGTCCGTAGTCGGTCGGGTAAATCAGATTTTTGAATACGGGGTGTACATCCCCTTTTTTCCGGTTCAGATTGATCTCACTGGAAAGGAACAATGTGTCAACCTTCTGCCAGAAATACGCATTATTTTCATATTGTGCCATAAAAACTGTACGTAACCTCTCTCAAGTTCCTAAATTATACATGAGCAAGTTGCGAATGTAAACCGATACATCCGTTTTTGAAAACTTTTACACGGAAATGACACATTCTTTTCAAAAAAGGCAGGGATATGATCCCTGCCCAGTCTGATCAGAACATTTTTTCCTTGCTTTCATCCATCGGGGAGAAAGCGATGGTCGGCAGCTCCTGGTCTTCCGGATCATCCGGGTCATAGAGCATGGACTCTCTCTTGATGTCGTCAAGGAAGCGCTTGAGACCGTCGGAACGGAAGTCCGCCTCCTCCTCTTCCTCAAACGGATTCGGTTCATCGAAGATGCGGCTGAATGTATCGCCCTTGTCATCCGCTTTCGCTTCGGATTCCTCGTTCATCTTCTTCAGTCTGGAATAGAAGGATTCCGGTTCCGCCTTCTCTTTCTTTTCAGCCGCAGCTTCCGGCTTTTTCGCCATATGCCTCGGCGCTGGTGCCTGGACGGCAGGCTCATGTTCCTGCGGGAAGTCACCGTCGGACGGATTGCGCGGGAATTCGATCGCTGTGGTTTCACGGAACACCAGGTCACCGGTTCCCACCGGCGGCTGGTCCTCGTCATCGAACAGGGATTCCTTCAGCATCTCAATTCTTCCTTTGGAGAAGAATTCATTGCCTTCATCCTCGTCCGTTTCACCGGTTTCTTCCGGTTCGCTCTTTTCTTCGGCTTCCTCAGCGGAGGATCTGATGTTTTTCACAACTTCCTCTTCCGCCTTGTCAGCTTCACCGATGGCGTCCTCGAACGCCTTCCAGATATCATCATCCACTTCAACGTCAGCCGGTTCCTCAGCTGGTTCACTGCCGTTTTCTTCCAGCATTGCCTCGAGCGGGAGATTCATTTCCGCTTCTGCCTGTGCGGCTTCTGCTTTTTCCGCAGCTGCCTCGACATCCTCAAAGAGCAGGCTGTCAAGGGAGATGTCGCTGAATTCATCCTCACCCGGTTCGTTCAGTTTCACGGCAGGAGAATCCTCATCCGCTTTCTCATCGCCGAAGAGAAGCTCATCCAGGGAGACATCTTTGTCTTCCTGCACTTCCGCAGCAGCGGGCTTTTCTGTTTCCGCCATGACCGGAGCGTCTTCGTCAATGTCAAACTGCAGATCATCCGCTTCTGTGTCCTCTGCGGCAGTTTCATCTGCGGCTTCGGGTTCTTTGACTTCAGCAGCGCTGACATCCTCCAGGGAAAGCTCCCTGGTGGCTTCCAGGTATGCCGCCTCGTTTTCGGCATTGATTTCCTCGCCGTCGCCGAACAGCAGCTCATCCAGATCAAGCTCGGCGGTAAACTCCATTTCATCCGCCGCTGTCTTTTCAGGAAGCTCAGGAATTTCTTCCGCCTCTTCCTGCGTTCCGGCAGTTACTTCCGGCAGATCCTCTGCAGGTTCTTCCGCCGGTTCAGGAATCTCTGCCGGTGTTTCTTCCGCGGCAGGTTCTTTGATTTCCTCAGCGGCTTCTGCTGCTTCTGCCTGCGGTTCATTGGCAGGCAGCGGCTTTGTCTCAGCGGGTTCTTCCGCCGGTGTTTCTTCTTCACTGTCAAATAACAGTTCATCAAGGTTCAGCTCAGCGGCCGGTTCAGGATTTTCTGCGGGAATTTCTTCCGCGGCAGGTTCATTGATTTCCTCTGCGGCCGGTTCTGCTTCCTCCTGCGGTTCTTTGACAGCTTCAGCGTCCGGTATGATTTCGATGGCGCCGGTCACGATTTCCGGAAGCTCATCCTCATCTTCCTCAAAGTACACATCCTGGCTGAAAGGTTCTTCCGCCGGGAATTCCGGTTCCGCCTGCGATTCTTCCTCTTCAGCAGGAAGCTCTTCCGCCTGCGGTTCTTCTTCAGCGGGAAGCTCTTCCGCCGCGGCGTTGCTGATCCCCAGTCTGGCCTTCACC
>JAUNJW010000057.1 GCA_030533035.1 Erysipelotrichaceae bacterium | reverse complement strand
CACCGGATAAAGAAGGTACATCGAATATGTAAAGTACATATTGAACCAGATCAGCGAGTCCGCCCTTCTTTCCTTCGCCCGGATGAACTTTGTGATTCTGCCGTAAAATTCACTGTAATCCATGCCGATATTATAACAAAAATGAGACAGCGGACTGTCTCATATGCAATGATTGTCAGATCAGGAACTGATACAGGGTGAATGCCGCGTAGATGCACAGCAGGAGAATTCCCTGTTTTCTGTAGAGTTTTCCTGTCATCAGGGCCGGTACGCACAAGATCAGCATGACCCCGAGCATGACCGGGATATCGACCAGCAGCGAGGAGTTGATCCCCATCAGCATCTTTTCGGCCGGCACCGCGAACGGTGACAGCGTGATGGCCATGCCGGATACCAGGATGATGTTGAACAGGTTGGCACCGATGACATTGCCCAGCGACAGAGCGCCATGGCCCTTCATCAGGGATGTGATGGCGGTGACAAGCTCAGGCAGTGATGTGCCCAGCGCAACCATTGTCAGACCGATGACGGAATCCGGAACTCCGAGAGCGGCGGCGATGATCGTGCCGTTGTTGACAAGCAGGTTGGCGCCGACAGCGATGGCGGCGGCACCGACGACAAGCAGAAGGATTTCCATGCCGAGTGACATTTCCTTCTTTTCCTCTTCCTCCTGCGGCTCAGCTTCTTCCGCCGGCTGGTTTTTCATCTGCCTGACACTGAGAACCATATAAACGACAAACATGACCAGGAACAGGATTCCCACCCATCTGTCGAATCTTCCCATTGTATAGGCGATCAGTGAATAGATGAATGCGGCAATAAAGAATGCGGCGGCCGGCAGACGGAGCGAATTCCGGTTGACCTTGCCCGGCATGACGGCGATTGTCAGCGCCGCGATCAGGCTGGTGTTGCAGATGATGGAGCCGATGGCGTTGCCGTATGAAATGCCGCTGTTGTGCTGGAGAGCGGCCTGGGCGGATACCATGACCTCCGGCAGGGTTGTGCCGATGGAGACAACAGTGGCGCCGATCAGCAGTTCCGGCAGGTTGAACCGGTGGGCGATGCCGGTGGCACCGTCGACGAACCAGTCGCCGCCTTTGATCAGCAGTGCAAATCCAAGCAGAAACAATAAAATTGCCATAAACATATAAATTCTTCCTCCTGCCCTTACGGGCTGTATCTTCCAGATTGATCTGAAAGAAAAAGTGCTGCGGCTTGCGGCACTGTGGAGACATTGCGTCCACACAGCCGAAAACAGCTGTATGGGTCTTGCGATCTGTGGATGGCCGGGTTTTTACCGTGATGACGACCATTCCCCGCGGGTAAGCGTTCGCTACTCCCCCAGACGGGTATACTCTAGCACGAAGCTGACCCCGATTCAATCCGCAAAGTCCCGCCGGCATGAAAAAACAGCCGGACTGTTCCGGCTGTTCTGCATGGATCTGGTTTATTCGGCTGCCTGAGCGGCTTCCTCTTTCTGCGGGAAGAGTTTTTCCTTGACCTGGGCTGTGATTTCAGCGTCGAATTCAGGATGGGTGCGGACATATTCGCGCACGGCGTTGAAGCCCTGGCCGATCTTGTCGCCATGGTAGGAGAACCAGGCGCCGGCCTTGTCGATGATGTCATTTTCAACCGCCAGGTTGATGACCTCGTCGAGATGGCTGATTCCTTCGCCGTAGATGACATTGACTGTCGCTGTCTTGAACGGCGGGGCGACCTTGTTCTTGACGACTTTGATCTTGGTGGCGCTGCCGATGGCGTCCTGGCCGTTCTTGAGGGTCTCACCCCTTCTGACGTCCAGTCGAACGGAAGCGTAGAACTTCAAAGCACGGCCGCCGGGTGTTGTTTCGGGGTTGCCGAACATAATGCCGACTTTTTCACGCAGCTGGTTGATGAAGATGGCTGTTGTATTGGAACGGTTCATAACGCCGGCCAGCTTTCTCATCGCCTTGGACATCAGCCTGGCCTGCAGGCCGACGGAGGCGTCGCCCATTTCGCCGTCGAGTTCCGCCTGGGGAACAAGGGCCGCGACGGAGTCGATGACAACCAGGTCGATGGCGCCGCTCTTGATCAGCAGCTCTGTGATTTCCAGAGCCTGCTCACCGGAGTCGGGCTGGGAAAGAATCAGTTCATCAATATCAACGCCGAGGTTCTTCGCGTAAACCGGGTCGATGGCGTTTTCAGCGTCGATGAAGGCGCATCTGCCGCCCTGCTTCTGGCATTCCGCGATCGCGTGCAGCGCGAGGGTTGTCTTACCGGAGGATTCCGGTCCGTAGATCTCAATAATTCTGCCCTTGGGATAGCCGCCGATTCCCAGTGCCTGATCAAGCGCCAGGGAGCCGGAAGGAATCGCGTCAACGGAGACTTCCGCCCGGTCGCCGAGCTTCATGATGGAGCCCTTGCCGTATTCCTTTTCAATCGCCTTGAGCGTGTCAGCGAGAAGCTGATCCTTTTTGTCTTCTGTCAATTCTTTTACTGTTTTTGTTTCTTTAGCCATATAGCCTCCTGCTGATACATATATTCCCGGCCCGGCACGGATCCCCGCACCGGTTTTTGTTTTTTATTTGGATTCGAGAATATCTTCCTTCATCTGGTTGAAATACTGGACGCCGGAAGCGAAGCTGACAAGAGCGGCGAACCACAGCATGAATGTGCTGACCGGGATGCCGATCAGTTCAAACGGCAGGTTGTTCAGAAGAACAAGCGCCACTGTGATCATCTGCAGGACTGTCTTGAGCTTGCCCATCATGCCGGCTGCGACAACCTTGCCGTTGGTGGCAGCCATCATTCTGCAGCCGTCGACGACAGTGTCGCGGGCGATCATGATGATGACCGGAACAACGGGAATCAGGCCGCGGGCCACAAAGAGAAGGAACATTGTGGTCGTCAGCAGCTTGTCGGCGATCGGGTCAGCGAACTTGCCGAAGGTTGTGATCATGTTTCTGGAACGGGCGATATGTCCGTCCAGGGCATCGGTCACAGCCGCGACAACATAAACTGCCAGCGCGATCAGGTTGATGACAGACAGCGAAACGCTGCCGATCTGCAGAACCGCAGGCTCAATTCCGAATGAAGCGTACGGGAACAGGTAAATCAGGATAATTACAGGGATCAGAACAATTCTGAATACAGTCAGTCTGTTGGGAAGATTCATCTTTTTCTTCCTCCTTTATTCATATCGTTACAAGTATATCACAACCGCCGCGATTTTCAGTTTCTATCCTGCCTCATCCTCATATATGTTTTTGTCATGCAACGTCAGTATTATAGCATATGTCCATTTGTTGCGCAAATCTTATAATCAGGCACACAATGAGGCAAAAAAACGGAGGAGAATATCGGTTCTCCTCCTGATATGAGCACAATCATAAGCCATGTTCTGTTCACCTTGCGGTGCGGCAGCCATTTATCTCTGCTTATGCAGCCGGATCGTGGTTTCATTTCACCTTCTCCGGTTCCCCTACCAAATTTGGGTTTCTCGCCTGAGGGGTTTATCGCGTTCCACTCCGTGCGTTTCCGCACAGACTTCGTCACTGTGACACCTTGGGGTCCCTTTCCATGGATCATAAGATCTTTAGGTATCGGGTTCCGCCGTCATCCTTGCGGATGCCTGGCCTTATTGATTGGACCAGCACAGACACTACTGTCATCGCAGACAGTGCGAGCATGGACTTTCCTCTGGGGTTGCCAGCGGCTGCCTCATGTGCGCATATTCAATCTTTATTTGCGGTTCTTTGATTCAAAGACCTGCTTTTCGAGCCGGCTGAGGCGCTTGAGAATATCAATCTGGGTGGCGCCTGCCATCATCGGGTCGGAGTCAGCCTGCGCCTTGGCGCGGCCTTCCAGTTCGATGACCTTGGCTCTCAGAGATGCATTCGTTCTTTCCAGGTCTTCCACTTTTTCCTTATAATCAGCGATGATCTTGTCATAGGCCTGATAATCCTTGATGACATTGTCGAGCATTGTGTCGACCTGCTCGGGATTATAGCCCTGAAAATCAATGCTGAACTCCTGATTGACGATCTTTTCCGGATCAAGAATAAGCTTTGCGGCCATAGCAAATCCACCTCCTGCCGCTAATTATCTCATCACGTTTTTTGAAAATCAATAAATCTTCCTTCTTTAAGTGAACAAATGTATAATATCAGCGGTGAATCAACCATGGTCAATTATCCCAACGGAAGAAAAAGCAGCTGGGCTGTCCGGACAACTTCTGCCGGCGGCCGCGGCATGATGCTTGAAAAAGATATCAACATGTCAAACGACAGCTATCTGGCGGATGACACGGCTGTAATTCACAAGAAACCGACGCCGGTGACAATCGTCAAGGTTGACTATCCGCAGCGCTCGGCGGCCAAGATTACGGAGGCTTACTTTAAGATTCCGTCCACAACCGACTACAACGGTATATATAAAGGAAAGTACATTGACTTTGAAGCAAAGGAATGCGCCTCGCGCACATCCTTCCCGCTGAAATCGATTCATCCCCACCAGATCCGGCACCTGGACTCTGTCCTGCGCCATGGCGGCATAGCGTTTGTGATTGTCCGCTGGGTGGAGTATGATGAAACATGGTTTATCCAGGCGCGTGACATGATCGATTTCTTCGACAACGCGTCGAGACGGTCCATCCCGTATGACTGGTTTCAGCAGCACGGCGTGCTGATCCCGGCCACCTACATCAGACCTGTCGACTATCTGAAGATCGTGGACAGGCTCTACTTCGATAAAGGAGGAACTACCTCAGATGGCAGAAAGTAAGAAAAAAACATCAGGCGTCAGAAGACGATTCCACGGATTCCGGTTTCTGACCCTGTTTATGGCAATTCTCGTCGGTTTCGAACTTGTCGGCGCGACGGTTGCCCTGTATGGACTCAACACATGGCTCAAAGGGAAACCCGAGATCGATGTCGCTGACTTCTTCACCCAGGAATCCACGCTGATCTATGACATGAACGGAACTGAGATTGCCGACGTCGGTACCCAGCTGCGTGAAAATATCACATATGACCAGGTGCCGGACGCTCTGATCGACGCCTTCCTGGCGATCGAGGACAGCCGTTATTTCACCCATAACGGATTCGACATTCCCCGTTTCGGCAAGGCGGTCATCGAGACGCTGACCCATGGCAACCTGCAGGGCGGCTCCACATTCACCATGCAGCTGGTCAAGCTGACCTACTTCGTCAATGACGAGGACGGCACCAGCCGGACCAAGGATATCGAATACAAGATCCAGCAGATCGCCCTGGCGATGGATCTGGAAAAGCGTTCCACCAAAAAGGAAATCTTCGAGATGTATCTCAACAAGATGAACTATGGCGGCATCGGCAATATCCGCGGCGTCCAGAAAGCGGCGCAGCAGTACTTTGACAAGAATGTCTGGGATCTCAACACATCCGAATGCGCCCTGCTCGCAGGCGTTGTCAACTCACCTTATTATTATGATCCGCACAACTATCTGGATCATGCCACAGACAGAAGAAATGAAGTCATCGACATGATGGTCCACCACGGCTACCTGACAGCCGATGACGGCGCCCTGGCCAAGGCGATCAAGGTGGAAGACCTGCTCGTCGACCCGTACAAGAAGATGTACGAGGGTGAGGCCTACCAGTATCAGGATTACTTTGATGAAGTCATCAAGTAAGCCGAAAGTGTGCCCGGAAACGACCCGCTGACAGTTTCGATGGAAATCTACACCTCGATGGATCCGGAAGTCCAGGACGCCATGGAGAGCATCCTCTCCGGCGAATGGGACGGCGTCGAGTGGCCCAATGACAAGATCGAATACGCGATCATCTCCGAAAACAACCAGACCGGTGAAATCGTCGGCATCGGCGGCGGCCGCAACTACTCCAGAGGCGGCACAATGCTGCTGAACCACGCAACCGATCAGTACAACCAGCCGGGTTCGACTGTCAAGCCGTTCCTGGACTACCTGCTGGCGTTTGAATTCTGCGGCTGGGCAACCGACCACACAATCTGCGACCAGCCTGTCGCATACGGCAACTTCGTCTTCCAGAACGCTTACACCAACGGCTACAGCGGCGATATGCTGCTGACCGAAGCGCTGGGAAGATCACTCAATACCCCGGCGATCCAGACCCTGCAGGCGGTCATCGACGAAGTCGGTTCCGACCGTGTCTGCGATTATCTGGAATCCCTGAACTTCGCGACATTTGACAGAAACGAGTTCAATATCCAGTACGCCATCGGCGGCGCCACCTTCCGCACCAGCGCGAAGGAACTCATGGCAGCCCACGCTGTCAACATGAACGGCGGTTATTATATCGAACCGCACACAATCAAGAGAATCGTCTACAGAAGCGGACTTTCCGATCCTGTGGAATTCAATTACACCGGTACCCAGGTCGTCTCCTCACAGGCCGCCTACATGATGTCCACGCTGCTGGAAAAGAACGTTTCCACCAACTTCCAGAACTTCATGCAGCTGCTGGCGAGAAGCTATCCGGTCTATGCCAAGACCGGCACAACCGACTGGGGCGATTCCGGTCTGCAGTACGGCATTCCTCTGGGAAGCGCCAAGGACAACTGGATGGTCGCTGAAACCAACCACTTCACAACCGTTGTCTGGTACGGCTATGACAAGCTGTATGAAGACACCAAGTGCTGGTTCGACTATTCCGACATCCTTTACAACATGAACGGTTACATCCAGAACTACCTGCTGGATATCATCAACCGCAACGTTGACTGCTCCGGCGGTGTCCCGAGACCCGACGGAATCAGCGAGATCACCCATATCAAGGGACTGTATCCGTACACAGCGCCGATTTCCGGCATGAGCGGCGAATACATCTCCACCGGACTGATCAAGTCTGAATACAACACACTGGCCCAGCCCCAGGCTGCCGCCGGCCTGTCCTCCCTTGCCAGCTTCTCCGCTTCCGTTGACGACAACTTCAACGTCAGCTTCAACTGGTCCGCTTACCCGGATCCCAGCAAACTGGAAAAGGCAGGAACCTACAAAGACATTTCACTCCGCTATGCCAACGGCGGTGTGTGGGTAGCCGCGAGCGGACGCCGCATGTTCGACTATTCATGGGTCTATGGCAATGTTGAATACAAAGCCCGTGTTTCCCAGAACGGCCAGACATTGAGAGAAATCAGCTCCGGCAGCGAGCATTCAACCGAAAACCTGAATGCGGATCTCGCCGAAGGCACTGAAACAACAGTCTGCGGCTATTACGCCTACTCGACCGGATCATCCGCATCCAATGAGGTATGCTCCTCCTTCACAACACCGATCAGACATGTCTACGCGCCTGCTGAAGGCACGTCATATGACGACATCATGGCCTGGGCAAACGCTCACGGCTTCGAAATCAAGGTCAGCTACCAGGTACCGGATGACGCTCATCCGGAAGGAACGATGGACCTCCGCTACAACGGCCACACCTGCTGGGGTGCCGATGTCAAGGGAGCCAACAGACCGTTCCAGCTGAACGTGTACGCATATCATTGAAGGGGTTGGAAAAGAGGCCGTCCATGACAGCCTCTTTTCTTTATGTCTGTATTGTTTTTTTAATCAGTATTCTTTCTTCTCGATGATCCCTTCGCAGATCTTTTCTGAAAGCAGATAGATCAGCACGAATATCATCAGGACAACGGGAACCACTGTATTGGTGCTTAAAGCATTGATGCCGCTGAAATCGATATGCAGAAATTCAGCCAGACTCTTTGCCCCAAGCACACCGGCAAGAACAAGTACGTAAATGATATACTGCACGGTTCTTGATTTTTCGCTGCCGTATTTGATCCGCAGCGGAATGGACAGCGCCGCCATCATCAGCGCGATTCCCATCATGACCAGGATTCCCTGCGCCGTCTCGGCGGGACTGAACGGAACATGGCGGATCACAGTATTAATCAGGATCACCAGCACCATGCCGATCAGGTCGGCTGCCGCGACCACAAGGAATGTGAGCAGGTATTTTTCACGGACATAGGTTTTCCTGAAGACAGGAAGCGTGAACAGGAAACTGTAGCCATGGTCAAACTCATCGTAGCCGATGGTGCCGATCACGGAGAGTGCAGAGACCACGGAGAGATAGCCGACGACAAACTCCCCTTCAAATGTGAATGCCATGCAGGCGCCGCACAGCATGATGATCAGAAGCGACTTGATCTGGCTTTTGAGAATCATCAGGTCCTTGACAAGCAGCCCTTTCATACATTTTCTCCTTTCACCATGAGCAGGATCAGATCGTCGATCCCGCTTTTTTCAATGACGAGACCCGGACAGTTTTCCATATAGTAGGATCTCTGGTTGGTCAGCACGCTGTAGCCCCAGCTTTCCTTTCTGGCTTTCAGCAGCCACGAGCGGTCGAGGTTTCTGAACTGTTCGGGATCCGCCTTGATGACCGCATACTCATTGAGAAGCGTATCGGTTTCCTCATGGAGGATGATCTTTCCTTCATGGATCATATAGAAATCATCGCAGAGTGATTCGAGGTCAGTGGAGATATGGGAGCTTACCAGAATGCATGTGTCCGGTCTTTCCACCATATAGTCCCTGAGCATGTCCAGCACTTCGTCGCGGGCAATGACATCCAGACCGGCGGTCGGCTCATCGAGAATCAGAACGTCCGCCTTATGGGTCAGGGCGCTTAGCACTTTCAGCTTGGCTTTCATGCCGGTGGACAGCTCATTGATCTTCTTTGTCTCTGCCAGCCCCGCTTTCGCGCAGCCGCTGACAAACTTTTCTTCCTCAAAATCAGGATAGAAACATTTCAGGAGCTGGCGGACTTCACCGATTGTCAGCCAGCCGGAGAATGTGCTGTCGGCCATGACTGTTCCGATTCTTGTTTTGTCCTCTTCGTTTAGTGATCTGATATCTTTGCCGAAAAGACTGATCTGGCCGCCGGACGGATAAACCAGTGAAAGGATGGATTTGAACAGCGTGCTCTTGCCGGCGCCGTTCTGGCCGATGAGACCTGTGATCTTCCCCTTTTCAGCTTTCAGGCTGACATTGAGGGAAAACCCCGGATATTCCTTTTTCAGATCTTTGACTTCAATCATAATGACTCCTCAATAATCATCTCAAACAGGCTGGTGAGCTGCTCTTTGTCCATACCGTAGTTCTTCGCCCGGATGATGACTGTTTCCAGTTCTTTTTCAATTTCCATCTGCCGCTGTTCCTTCAGCAAAGCAGTGTTTTCCGCTGTCACATAGGTTCCCTTGCCATGAACAGTGGCGCATAAGCCCTCCGCCTCAAGACTGTCATAGGCCTTTTTGACAGTCAGGGCGCTGATCTTCAGCTGGGCCGCCAGCGATCTTACGCTGGGCAGCGCGTCGCCGCTGTTCAGTTCGCCGGAGGCGATCATGTTTCTTATGCGGCCGCAGATCTGTTCATAGATCGGTACCATGGACGATGTACTGATAATAATATTCATTGCGCAATTGCTCCATGGGATGTTTATCCCTCACAAACAGTGTATAACAGTATAAACAGTATGTAAACTGTTATATGGTGTTTATTCCGTGAAAATTTAAAAAGCACATGTTTCCATGTGCCTAGAGATACTGATACAGGCCCGCGTAGAGGGCTTTGATTGTTCTGACGTAGTCGCTTTCGCTGACGCCGATGATGATGTTCAGCTCACTGCAGCCGGCGTCGATCATCTTGACGTTGATGCCGGCGTCGGAAATGATCTTGAGAACGTTGGCGGCGACACCGACATTGGTGGAAATACCTTCTCCGACAACCGTGACCAGGGCAATGCCGTCCTCAATGAACAGCTTGTCGGGATGGAATTCCCGGTCAATCTCAACCATGAGCTTTTCCCGGACCTTTTCATAGTAGGATGTTTCCGCGATGACCGAGATGATGTCAATCGACGTCGGGGTATGCTCATAGGAAATTCCGTAATCCGCGAGAATCTTGAGAACTCTGGCGCCGAAGCCGACCTGGGTGTTCATCATTGCCATTTCAATCTGCAGGTTGGAGAAGCCTGTCTTGCCGGCAATGCCGGTGACCGGGTGCTTCTTCATGTCGACCGGATAGGCGGCCACGATCATTGTGCCCTCCGCTTCCGGATTCATCGTGTTTCTGACCTGGATCGGGATGCCGGCCGAGCGGATCGGCAGGATCGCATCCTCATGAACAACGGAAGCGCCCATGTAGGAAAG
>JAUNJW010000254.1 GCA_030533035.1 Erysipelotrichaceae bacterium | reverse complement strand
AACTGACGAAAACAATCATCATTCATCTGTGGACTTATGATAATATCTCTATATTTCTCAATTAGCTTTCTGTAGTGTTCCTTTTCATTTAGTTCCATTTTCATCTCCTTAACGAATGTATTTATGCATGTACGAAATTATTCATTATCATAGCTATTCTTATCTTTTCCCTATGGTGAAGTTTTCAAATCAATCTAATCATAAACATTATCACAGAACTCATTTTCTCAAGAACTTCAAGTTTATAAACAGCCTTAAGCTTATGACTGAGATTCCATTCTTCATAGACACTTGCAGGACTTCCTCTTTCAATCAACAAAATGATATCTGCTTCCCCTAGCCTGTTTTCAAGTCCTTCATATGTGTCAGGATCTCCATATGTTTTTTTGATTTCTTCAAACATATGGTTAACAAAAACTGCTGCTTCTTCACTATTCTCAGGCAAAACACTTCTGTATGTGACAGCATAAATTCTTTCATTATCATTAATCAGATCAGTATTCAGAAGAATTTCAAATCCTTCTGATTCATATTCTGTTGTTTCATTCAGTATATACATGTTGTAGATTACGTTATCCTGCCTGATACTTTCCGAATCAACGCCAAGTTTTTTCATCCCCTCTTCCATTGGAAGGCTGAAAGCCTCTTCATAAACATTCAGTGTTTCCTGATCCGGCAAAACATCAAAGACTTGCACTGAATCATTTTGCTCAGCATCTTTTGCAGTGTATTCAGAAATCATATGTATTTCTGCCTTCCTGTTTCGGATATCCTTTCTCAAGATATAGAAATATGGATAATCAGATGATTTATCTGTATTTGCAAATACAATTCTGTTTTCTTCAGACCATAAATAGCATGGTCTGAACCCCAGAGAATCAGCTGTGAGTTTCAGCAGAAGATTCCCCTGCCTGTCATAGATCTTCATTCCTCTTTCTTCTTTGGGAATATTGTATAGCTCGTCAATACGGGCAGAAGTATTCACCAGGTAAAAGAACTCATCATCAGCGAATGTCTGTGCCAGATCAATCCCTTTTTCAAGTGAGCTGATCTTTTCTGCTTTCTCATCATCAAAGCCCTTTGTATAAAAACCATCTTCCTGTTTTGTCCAGATAAAGTGATCTTGCGCAACCGCAACATCTGATGCACTCAGCAAATCCCACTCATCCGTAACATCTGCACGTTTTCCGTCGGATAGTCTGTACGCTTCAAGACCCAGTCTGTTCTCTTCAATCATGTATGATGCGAAATACCATCCATCACGGTAGAATACAGATCCATAACTGCGGTTTTTATCTTCTCCGAAAATACATTTCCAATCACCTGAAGTATCATTGATATCTCTGATCAGCACACTTCCTCTTCCATCATTCAGTTCTTTTGTATTAACCAGGATACTGACATAAGGATCATTAAAATCCGCCAGATATTGGATACCGGATGCACTTTGATAAGGAAAGTCAAACAGTTTTTCCCTGTCAGTTCCCTTATATGTCATTCTGTAAAAACCATAATTATCATTTTCCAGAAGCGGATAATACACATAATCAGCTGATCCGAAAACTGTAACCCGCGTCTGTCCGCCGATATATGAAGAACAATCAGAATCTCTATGATTACAGGAAGGATCATAGCAAAGATAGCCGGGTTCTTTCAGCGGATCAAAAACCGTATATAACAATCTTGATGAATTGGATATTACAGCATTGTGGTTCGTCAATGCCACAAAGCTGGTATGTAAATACTGATTATACTGTGCCTGTTTTCCATGTTTTCTGTTCCCTGTGGAAAGAAACAGAATGGACATCACAATGCATAAAACAGCAAGTAAAGAGGCGGCAGCTTTTCCGGGTTTCTTCCATTCTGAAAGATGACGGATCCTTTCCTTGGGGTTGCCCTCATCAAACGCAAGCGGGATGGAAAGCTTTTTTCTCGCACTTGAAAATGTGAGAAGTGTTTCAGAGTAATCCGCTTTGATGTTACTTCCTGCTTTTTCGATCACTGCTTCATCACAGCTCATTTCCATGTCTTTCTCAAACAGGATGAAGGAGATCCATACAAGCGGATTGAACCAGTGCAGCGCAAGAGCCGCAAACGCGATGGTTTTCCAAAGCGTGTCCCTGCGTTCAATATGGCTGTTTTCATGAAGAAGAATATATTCCAATTCCTTTTCATCCAATGAAGATGGAAGATAGATATCCGGGCTGAAAATCCCGATCACAAACGGTGAATCAATATAATCTGAAATCAGTACATGCTTATCAGTCCGCACAGCACCTATAAGCTTCTTCTTCAGTCTGTAAAGAGATACTGCCGAATAAATCGCAAAAGCCGCAACACCTGCAAACCAAATATATGCAGAGGCATGTACTGCAATCTCTTTGTATGACATTGCCGTTTTTTCTTCAGCAGCTGTTCCGGATTCCTGCTCAGCTGTTTCCGGTGATATTTCATTTTCAGTTTCAGTCGCATCTTCATTGACTGTCACTTCCTGTACAGCAAAAGTTTCCTCCAATGGTTCCATAAACGGAACTGTATATACAGGAAGATGGAGTTCCAAAGGACACAGAAGACGGAACCATACCGCTGCCCAAAGCAGGAATACATATTTCTTCGGCATCTTCCGCATCAGCAGACGGATCAGACAGACAGCCACTATGACAATGGATGCCTTCAGTGAGAGATCCAGAATTTTCATAAATACGGATACAAGCATTATTTCTTCTCCCTCATCTTTTCGATGAGCTGCTTCATTTCTTCAATTTCATCGTCGCTGCAGGCCCTGCGTTTTGAAAATGCCGCAAGGAAAGCAGGCAGAGAACCATGAAATGTTTCATCCACAAATTTCTCACTTTGTATTGAATAAAACAGTTCTCTGGAAATCAGGGATGTAACAATGCCATTCTCATTCTGAAATATGCCCCTGTCACATAAGCGTTTCAGGATTGTATAAGTTGTCGATTTTTTCCATGACAGTTCCGCTTCAGCCATGGCAGCGAGTTCGCCGGAGGGAACCGGTTCATTGTCCCAGATCATTCCGGCAAATCTTTCTTCAATGACTCCGAGTCTTATGTCTTTCATATCAACCTCTATTCTACAACCAGTAGATCTGCTTTCAGTCTACTGGTTGTAGAATGAGATTTCAATACCATTCCCAAAAAATAAACACTTATTTCAAAGCTATTATCATTTTTGACTGACCACGTGACACACAAAGTGTTCGTGGTCAGTCAGAATATTATATAAATGACATTTTCCGAATACCGATCACAAAGGAGATTGTTACAAG
>JAUNJW010000253.1 GCA_030533035.1 Erysipelotrichaceae bacterium | reverse complement strand
CGCTGATCACACCGTCCAGAAGCGACATGATATGAACGAATGTCTGCTGTCCGGCAGCCTGGCGGTAAGTGACAAAGATAAGCCGGCATGGCAGTGTACACGCGGAATGACGGATGGCAGTCTGTTATGAATTGAAGTGAAAAAACAATCTTGCTGAAATCATCATAAACCACAGAAGACTCCGTATTCCACCGATGTGAAACAAAGTCACTGTCCGGCAGAAAAAAACAGAGAATTCTGCAAAAAAGGCATGCATGTCCATTATATTTTCAGATTCTGGAAATAATTTGTGGTACTTTCGGCGGTCCACTATCATGAAGATGTAAAAAGACAGAAGGGGGACTTCCTTATGAAAGAAAACAAAAGCCCTGTTTACTGGCTGGTTGTGATTGCCGGCTGCGGACTGATCGGAACCTGCCTGGGTTTAGGCGTCAATGTGGCAGGCCTGTTTTTCAGCCCGATCGCCTCGGATTTCGGCGTCGGCAGAGGCAGCGTATCAGCCACACTGACCGTATATAATCTCGTCCAGGCATTTACCGGCCTGAGCGCTCCAGCCGCACTGCGCAGATTCGGCCTGAAGAAAATGGTGATTGCCGGAACAATCATCCAGGCCGGCGCGGTATTCCTGATGTCAATGAGCCCGAACGTACCGGTTCTGATGATTCTCAACGGTATCCGCGGTTTCGCTTCCGGTCTGATCGGAACGGTCACAGTCACGGTCATGATCAACTATTGGTTCAACAAAAACAACGGTCTGATGACAAGTATCGCGATGGGATTCTCCGGTCTGGCTGCAGCATTGCTGTCACCGTTCCTGACCGGTATCATCACTTCCAGCGGCTGGCGCACAGGATATATGACTGTGGCTGCGCTGACTGTACTCTTCAATCTTCCCGCCATCCTTTTCCCGATCGCGCTCAAGCCTGAATACAAAGACATGGAGCCTTACGGCGGCAAGAAGCACAAAGGTCCGGCAGACACTTCCGCTTCAGCCCTGACAATCTCTGTTTCCATGATGGCAGTATTAATGGTTTACACGGCATGCTGCGCATCAGCCACATCACTTGCCCAGCATTTTGCGGGTATTGCGGAATCCTATAACATGATTTCCACGGGTGCTCTTATGGTCAGCGCCTGCATGATCGCCAATACAGCCGGCAAGATTCTGCTGGGCACACTGATCGACCGTCTGGGGGCCAGACTGTCAGTCTCCCTGTATGCGGCTGCTGTTGTAACAGGCGCCGTATTGATTGCCGTCAGCAGAAGCTCCTTCATCCTGATCGCTGCAGCTGCCCTTTACGGACTGTGTTATGCGATGGGAACAGTATCCACTGCAATGCTGACAAGAGAGATGTTCGGACCGGCCAAATACAGCCGTGTATATCCGAAGCTGGCAATGACAACAACAATTGCAAACGCAATATTCACAACTGTTGTCGGCATGCTGTATGACATGACAGGAACCTATACAACGATTATCCTGTTCCTGGCAGGACTGGTCATTGCAGCCTTCTGCATGCTGCAGCTGGCATACATAAAGAAAGCCAGAGAAACAGTCTGATCAAAGAACATCCGGTGCAGCCCGGGTGTTTTTTTCTGCCGGAGAATATTTACACTTTCCTGAATCGGATATGCGGATATCAGAAGGAAAAAAGGCAATGTTTTTCCGGAATTATGGGATGACGTCAATGAAACAGGGTATAATACAAAACAGCAGTGAATTCATCTTCATATGATCTGATCATATGTCTGAAGGGAGGCAACCCTGTGATTAAAGCATTATTGTCAAAACTGAAAGAGGCACTGACGTCGGTTCTGCCGGTATTTTGTATTGTCCTGGTGCTGTCTTATACACCATTGGCGCCGCTGACGCGACAGGAACAGATTATATTTGCAGTCTGTGCGCTGTTCCTTGTGATCGGAATCGGCCTTTTCAATCTTGGTGCGGATCTGGCGATGAGCCGGATCGGCAGACACGTCGGCGAAGGTCTTACCAAATCCGGCCGGATCAGGCTTCTGTTTGCGGCATGTTTCCTGATGGGTGTCCTGATTACAGTCGCTGAGCCTGATCTTTCAGTTCTCGCCGGACAGATCAGTGAAGTTGTCAATCCGGTAGCGCTGATCACCACTGTCGGCGTGGGTGTCGGTCTGTTTCTTGTTCTGGCACTGCTGCGTATTGTGACGCGGACGGATCTGACCGCGATGCTGCTGTTCTTCTATATGTTATTATTCGCATTCGCTTCGCTGATGATTGCCCAGGGCGGCAAGTCATACCTGCCGCTGGCTTTTGATTCGGGCGGTGTGACAACCGGACCGATTACTGTGCCGTTTATTATGGCGCTCGGTATCGGAATAGCCCAGACAATCGGCGGCCGCAATGCCGGACAGAACTCATTCGGCCTGATCGCCTTATGCTCAGCCGGTCCGGTGCTGGCAGTATTGATCCTGAGCCTTTCTGCCTCAGGTGCCATTCACTTCCCGCTGCCGGATTATTCCATGGCTTCGGGATTCGGCTCTGCTTTCTGGCATCTGCTTTGGGAAACGTGCTGGGATGTGGCGAAGTCACTGCTGCTGATGATGGGTTTCTTTGCTGTGCTGCAGAAATTCGTTCTGCATCTGCCGAGGCAGAGAATCATTCAGATCCTCGTCGGAATCGTGTTTGCCTTTGTAGGGCTGGTGATCTTCCTGATGGCCGTTACGATCGGATTCATGCCGGTCGGATATAAAATCGGTTCCCAGATGGCTGCCGGCAATCCGGGGGTTCTGACCGGTTTCGCATTTATCATCGGAATGGTCGTCGTTCTGGCTGAACCGGCAGTCCATGTTCTCAACCAGCAGGTCGAGGAGGTGACCAACGGCGCAGTTACCCAGAAACAGATGATGATCGCACTGTCAGTCGGTGTCGGTGTTTCCATCGGATTGTCGGTGCTCCGGCTGATTATGGGGTTCTCACTGCTTTATTATCTGATTCCCGGCTATCTGATTTCTCTTGGCCTTTCCTTCTTTGTTCCGAAACTTTATACTGCGATCGCATTTGACTCTGGCGGTGTTGCCAGCGGTCCGCTGACCAGCAGCTTCATCCTGCCGATGATGATCGGCGCCTGCGTGGCGATGCGCGGAGCTGATGCGATCATGGACTTCGCGTTCGGTGTCGTCGCGATGGTTGCCATGACACCCTTGATCACAATCCAGAGCCTTGGCTTCAGCAGTGTCGTTTCAGAATTCTTCAGGGAAAAGAAATCTGTGCAGAAGATCCTGTCTGCGGATGATGCGCAGATCATATATTTCGAATAGGAGGCTGA
>JAUNJW010000252.1 GCA_030533035.1 Erysipelotrichaceae bacterium | reverse complement strand
GCTGCGACGGCTTTCCGCATTGCCGGCCATTTCCAGGCGTATGAATTCCTGTCGGCGACCGGCGTATTCCCGCAGAATCCGTGGCGGATGCCGGTGCAGACAATGCTGCTGTTTATTGCGCTGCTGTATATCAGCGTGATCAAAAACTTGATCAGACGCGGTTCCGCGGTTGTCAGATTATGTTTCATCATTCTTGAAATTGTTCTTTGCATCGGGATTATCGAAGGCCTGAATTTCTATTACAGCGGCATTGCATTGATGGTGCTGGCAGACCTTGTCAATTACATGAAGAACAACACGCACCGGATCATTCTGATGATTGTTCTGGCTTCTGTCTTTGTCATCGGCAGATATGATATCATCCCGCTGGCTTCTACCCGGGTCGCTTTCGCGTCATGGCTTGGTTACTACAACCAGTCAGTCAGAACCTCTTTCTCGCTGATGGAAAGTATCCTTGTCTCAGCGAACCTGATTCTGTTTGTTTATTACATGGTCCAGCTTTTCACCTCCCAGAAAGCGGAGAATGAAAGAATCACAAGCCTGAACAACAAACTGAGTGAGGCCAACCAGAAGCTGCGTGAATTCGCGCTTGAACTGGAGAGAATGGCGGAAATCCGTGAGCGCAACCGCCTGGCGCGTGAAATCCATGATACCCTCGGCCACACCCTGACCGGAATTATCATGGGCTCGGAGGCATCGCTGGCTCTGTTTGAAGACAGTCCCGAAGAATCCAGAAAGCGGATTGAAGCGGTCACCAAGAGTGCCCGCGACGGCCTCAACGATGTCCGCGCCTCCATCAATGCGCTGCGGCCTGATTCCCTTCAGAAGCAGGGCCTGGATATGACCCTGAGGGAAATGATAGCCAAATTCCAGAAAACCACGTCGGTGGCGGTGGTTTATGAACAATATGCCGGCAAGCTTGAGTTTGCCGTTGACGAAGAAGATACAATTTACCGGATTATCCAGGAATGCATGACCAATGCCGTCCGCCATGGCGGGGCAGATATGATTCAGATCCGCCTCCGCCGTCATGACGACATCCTGACAATGGATATCCGTGACAACGGCAAAGGATGTGAAAATGTCACGGAAGGCTTCGGTCTGCGCCACATGCAGGAGCGGCTGGATCTGCTCAGCGGTTCGCTGACCTACGGCAACCGGGCGGATGATCCCAATGACGGTAAAAAAGGTTTCTATGTGATTGCTTCAGTGCCGGTGCGCAGGAGGCAGCAGGAGGATTGACATGATCAAAGTCTTAATTGTTGACGACCAGGAACTGTTCAGAGATTCCCTTTCCATTATTTTAAAATCAGCTGAGGAAATTGAAGTGACGGCAGCTGTCGCCGGTGTCGATGAAGCACTTGCAAGCATTGAGGAAATCAGGCCCGAAGCGGTCCTGATGGATATCCGCATGCCGGGCCGGGACGGGGTTGAAGGAACCAGGCTGATCAAAGACAGATATCCTGAAATCAAGGTGATTGTCCTGACAACTTTTGATGATGACGAATATGTTTACGGCGCCCTGAAATACGGCGCCAGCGGCTATCTTCTCAAAGGCTGCTCGAAGTCTGAGCTTGTGGAGGCAATCCGGATCGCCCTTGGCGGGGGCGCGATGATCAATCCTGAGATCGCGACCAAGGTGATCCGTCAGTTCTCGGAAATGGCCAGACGTTCTGATATCATCCAGGTCAGCGATGACCTGGCAGAACAGCTCAATGACAGTGAGATCAAGATTATCCAGGCGGTCGGACACGGACTGTCCAACCGTGAAATCAGTGCGACACTGTATCTTTCGGAAGGAACAGTGCGCAATTATATCAGTTCCATTCTGATGAAACTCGAGCTGCGCGACCGCACACAGCTGGCAATCTGGGCGGTACAGAAGGGAATGACAGGCTGATCCTATGAGCGGCCCCGAAAAATTACTTTCAAAATTTATTATTATTTCCGCTTTTTTCATCATGCTCGCAGGCGGAATGTGGCTCAACCGGACGACAGGGGATTTCACCCTGAAGATCGGCGTCTACTCCGGAAGCTACTGGGGAACTCCCAACAGCGACAGCTACCGGATTCTTGACATGGCTGTTGCCAGATTCGAGGAAGCACATCCCAATATTCAGGTTGAATATGTCAGCGGCATCAGTTCAGATGATTATTCTGAATGGCTGGCGGAAAAGATCCTTACCGGCAGGGAACCGGATCTGTACTTCGTGCTGCCGGAGGATTTCAGCCTGCTGGCTTCCTCGGGCGCCCTGGCTGATCTTACGGAAATGATCAGAAATGACAGGAGCTTCGACGAAAAAGCGTATTATGCGCCATGCCTTGAGGCCGGAAAGTACAACGGAGTCCAGTACGCGCTGCCGCAGGAAAGTGTGCCGACAATCATGTTTGTCAACAGGACACTTCTGGATGAAAAGGGTATAAGATTTCCTGAAAGCGGATGGACATGGGAGGACTTCTATACGATCTGCCGGCGGGTGACAGACGCTGAGAATCACATTTTCGGTGTTTACGGCTACACCTGGCTCAATGCCCTGTATTCAAACGGCGCTTCCGTATTTTCGGAAGATCACAGCCAGTGCCAGCTGACCGACCCGCGTGTCTATGACTCGATCCGCTTTGCCCGCCGGATCGCCGATCTGAACCAGGGGTATACGGTTACCGCCAGAGACTTCGACCTTGGCAACGTGGCATTCCGGCCGTTCCTGTATTCCGATTACCGGGGCTATCAGCCGTATCCGTGGCGTGTCAAAGTCTATACCGGCTTCGAATGGGATGGCATTCCGATGCCGGCGGGACCTCTTGGCGGCAATGATTCCGAACTCAGGACAATGCTGCTGGGACTCAGTGCCCGTACCTCCCACATGGAGGCCGCCTGGGAATTCGCCAGGATGCTCAGCACCGATACTGAGATACAGGAGGAACTGATGAAGGACTCCACCGGCATTTCGCCGCTGATCTCCGTGGCGGAGGCGCCGGAAACCGTTGCCTATCTGCAGCAGAGTATCCCCGGCGGCAATGTCTTTAATGAAAACTCCATTCATGAAATCATGACTTCAGCTGTTGTGACCCCATATTTTCCGAAGTATGAGCAGGCGCTCACCATGGCCGACACAGCCGTGTCTGAAATGATCAGCAGCGGCTCCCTCAGCGAGGATGATCTGCTGGCGGTCCAGCGTGAAATCAACCAGTTTCTGAAGAAATAATTCGATTTTTCCGGCACCTGTCCATGGCAAAGGACAGGTGTTTTTTTGTCGGGAATATACATGACAGATGTCACGTCCTTTGGTGACAGATAGCAC
>JAUNJW010000056.1:6786-10216 GCA_030533035.1 Erysipelotrichaceae bacterium | reverse complement strand
TGGGCATGCACCTGAACAAGGCGGTCAGGATCGACGGCGATGACAAGATCATCAACGCCATCGTCATCAAGGACTTCAACACCTGGGCCTGGATCGTCACCGTTTCCGACGGCGGCCAGATCAAGAAGACACCGGTCTCCGGCTGGCAGGTGGAGCGCAACTCCCGTGTCATGACAGCCATGAACCTGCCCAGAGGCGTGAATATGGTCAATGCCTGCCTGGCATATACAGGCCAGGAAATCCTCATGGTTTCCCGCGACGGCTTTGCCTATCACTTCGCCCTTGACGACATTCCTTCCACCGGCGTCAAATCCAAGGGCGTCAAGTCAATCACCCTGGCCAAGGGCGACAAAGCCGCCTTCGGCGCGGTCATCGACGCTTCTGCCCAGAACGTTCTCTTCATGAGCGAAAACGGCAGCATGAAGCGGGTGAAGCTGTCCGAAATTCCTTCCGGCAACCGGCCGATCAAAGGCTCGCTCATCTGCCGGAAACTGAAAACCAATCCGGCAAAGGTTGTCTATGCCGCCGAGGTCCGTCCCGGCCAGCAGCTGACATTCGCGGATCCCGAGATCCAGACAATCCGGGCCGTGGACATTCCGCTCAAGCCGCGTGACGCCGGCTTCTCCTCGCCGCTTGTGCTGAAGGAAGGCTGGCAGATCAGGGCCGGCATCGAGGAATGCCGGATCATCGACATTCCCGCCGGCGCTGAAGACACCGTCCATGATGACGTCGAAAAGCTGAGTCTTTTTGACGGGGAGGAATAAGATGGCCAGATGTATCGGCTGCGGCGCTGCGCTGCAGTATACAGATCCGAAAAAACCCGGCTACGCGCCGAAGGAAGGCAGCAGATACTGCCAGAGATGTTTCCGTCTCAGCCATTATGGCGACCTGACGGTCTCCATGAAAAAGGGCATCGATCCGGATGAGGTCATTTCAAGAGTCGACGCCATGGACTGCATTGTCCTCTGGGTGGCTGACCTGTTTGACTTCGAGGCCGGCATGATCAGCGGTCTTTCCAGAAGACTGCCCGGCAAGACAGTGATCCTTGCCGCAAACAAGAGAGACCTTCTGCCGGAAACACTGTCCGACGACAAATGCGCACGGTTCGTCTTTTCGCGCCTGAAGGAAATGGGCATCCATATTGACACCCTGATCCTGACAAGCCGTGACGACCGTGATTCCATTGAGGAAATCCGGAAGATCGTGGCCGAAAAGGCAGGCGGAAAACCATGCGCCGTCATCGGCCGCGCCAACTCCGGCAAGAGCACGCTGCTCAACCGCCTGGCCGGCAGTGAAACGCTGACAATCTCCCGCTATCCCGGCACAACCCTGGACTTCAATGAACTTCAGATCGGTGAGCAGGTGTATATCGATACCCCGGGCATTGAAATCGAACATTCCATCCTCATGGAAACCGATGAGAATGACCTGAAGGAAATCGTTCCCCAGAACACAGTCAAACCGGCTGTCTACCAGCTGAAGGGCGACCAGTCCTTCGCTGTCGGCGGCCTGGCAAGAATCGACCTGATGGGCTGTGAGAAGGCAAGCTGCGTCTTCTATCTCAGCGGCCGGCTGCCGCTGCACCGCTCAAAGCTGGAAAAAGCGGATGAGCTGTGGGAGAAGCACTATGGGGAAATGCTGAAACCGGTGCCTCTTGAAAAAGAGTTCACTGTCTCGAAGAAGCACAAGGATTCAGACAAAATGGATATTGTGATTGACGGCCTCGGCTGGGCGTGTGTTTCAGGCACCGTGCAGACTGTGAGCGTGCATGTGCCCAAAGGCGTCAGTGTCACATACAGAAAGGCGATGCTGTAATGTTAACGACAAAACAGAAAGTATATCTGCGTTCGCTGGCCCAGACGGAAAAACCCGTCTTCCAGGTCGGCCAGAACGCGATCAGCGACAACATGGTCAAAACCATTTCCGACTATCTGAAAAAACACGAACTGGTCAAGGTCTCCGTTCTCAAGAACTGCGATGGCGATCTCAAGGAAATCGCCTTTGACCTGGCGATGCTGACAAAGAGCGAATGCATCCAGGTCATCGGCCGCCAGATCGTTCTCTACAAACGCGCGAAGGAACCGAAGATCATCCTGCCATGAAACATGTGATTGTTTCACAGTTTGACCCGGTTTCCGAAGCTGACCTGAAACGGATTCTTTCATACCGCCGCGAAAAGGGGATGACGGATCTCTGGCTGACAGTCAGTGAGGAAGGAATTCTGGACAGAAAGACCCGTCTTGGGCTGCTGGCAAAGGCAGTCAGGCCATACCGCCGTCTTCATGTCGCAGAAGATGCGGAAAACGCGGAATACATGGAGCCACTGGATGAGGAAATCATCCGTCACGGCATTTACCGCAAAGCGGCACAGGGCATCCGGAAAGACCTGATCGAGCAGGGGTATTATCTCAATGAGACGGCGAAGGCCATGTGCAATCCGCACCGGTACGCCCATACCTGCTCCGTCGCCGAAACAGCCCGAAAGATCGCCGCTGTCCACGGCATGGATCAGAAAAAGGCCTGGGTCATGGGGATGCTGCATGATCTGACCAAGGGATTCAGCGACGAAGCCAACCGGAAGATCATTGAGATTTACAAGCCGGACTGGCTGGATATTTCCCCGAAGGTCTGGCACAGCTATACCGGCGTGATCTTCGCAAAGCAGGACATGTGCCTGGAAGACCGGGACATCGCCTATGCGATGGAGCACCACACGATTGGGGACGGGAAAACAGACTGGGCCCATCTGCTCTACATCGCCGACAAAATAGAGCCGTTAAGGGGATATGACGTCAGCGAACAGAGAAAATCAGCCGAAAAAAATCTCGCCGCAGCCGCAAACATGATCCGTGAACAGTCAAAAGCGTATATACTTGAAACGGAGGGAATTCATGTCTGAACTTCTTGATATTGTTGTAAAAACACTTGATGAAAAACTCGGTGAGGATATCGTCACCATCGATATGACAGCCGTCAGCCCGTTTACGGATTACTTTGTCATCACCACCGCCCGCAACGTCCGCCACGCCCAGTCACTGGCTGAGTTCGTTGAGCAGGAAGCCGCCAAACACGGCTATTACGTCAGGGTCAGGGAAGGTGAAAAGGACAGCACATGGGTGCTGGTTGACCTCAACGAAGTCATCGTCCACATCTTTACCGAAGAAACCAGAAAAACATACAGGCTTGAAGCGCTCTGGGCAGACCAGCCGCAGACAAGGCTTGAACAGAAACAGGCAGCACTCTGAAAGTGCTGTTTTTCGTCAGGAGGAGATTCCATGATCGCTGAAATCATCAGTATCGGCACCGAGCTGCTGCTCGGCAACATCGTCAACACCAACGCCCAGTATCTCGCCAAGCATCTGGCGGATCTCGGCATCGAGGTTCATTTCCAGACGGTTGTCGGCGACAATCCCGAACGGATCCGCTCTGT
>JAUNJW010000056.1:0-6776 GCA_030533035.1 Erysipelotrichaceae bacterium | reverse complement strand
TGGACATCGCCTATACAAGGGTGGAACTGTGCATCCTGACAGGCGGCCTGGGCCCGACGAAGGATGACATCACCCGTGAGATGATCATTTCCTATTTCAACAAGAAACCGGTCGTGGATGAGTGGACGGTTGAAATGATGAAACCGAAGCTTGAAATGACCGATCAGGAGGCCTGGAAGCAGAGCCTGCTCAAATGCGCTGTTGTGCCCGATGACTCCATCATCCTGCACAATCACAACGGTCTTTCCCCCGGTTCCATCATGGAGGACAGCGGCCGCAGGATTATCCTTCTGCCCGGCGTTCCCAAGGAGATGAAGCCGATGTTTGAGGAATACTGCATTCCGTATCTCAGAAAGCTGTCCGGCCAGGTGCTGGTCTCAGTCGACATCAAGCTGCTCGACTTTGACCATGCCCCGGTTTCAGCGGTCGGCGAAGCGCCGGTTGCCAGCCGCCTGGGCGATCTGCTGGATCATGAAAACCCGACCGTCGCCACTTATATCAAGGATGACGGCAACATAGTCCGGGTCACCGCGAAAGCGGAAAATGAAGAAAAGGCGATTCAGATGATCGAAGTGATGATCGAACAGTGCGCCGACGCCATCGGCCGCGAATATATCGCAGACATTTACAGGGAGGACGAAGCATGGAATATGTAAAGCTCGGGTCTTCAGATCTTGAGGTATCACGCATTGCCGTCGGCGGCATGTCATTCGGAAAACCGTCCGCCGAATTCCATGAATGGACACTTTCCGCTGAGGAAACAAAAGAGATGATCGCTTTCGCGTATGATCTCGGCGTCAATTTCATCGATACCGCCAACCAGTATTCCGGCGGCACCAGCGAGGAATACATCGGCCGCGCCATAAAGGAACTCGGCATTCCCCGTGACAGGGTCGTCATTGCCTCAAAGGTCTATTTCAACGAGGGAAAGCTTTCCCGCAAAGCCATCTTAAGAGAGATCGAAGGCAGCCTGCAGAGACTGGGCACGGAGTATCTGGATCTTTATCAGATCCACCGCTTTGACTATGACACGCCGATGGAAGAAACGCTGCAGACCCTGCATGAGCTTGTCGAAAGCGGCAAGGTCAGATATCTCGGCGCCAGCGCCATGTACGGCTACCAGTTCCATAACCTGCAGATCATTGCGGAACAGAACGGCTGGACAAAGTTTGTGACGATGCAGAACCACTACAACCTGCTTTACCGGGAAGATGAAAGGGAACTGATTCCCGTCTGCCGCCAGTACGGCGTTTCCCTGATTCCCTACAGCCCGCTGGCCGGCGGCCATCTGTCGCACCGGGGCTGGAGCACGGATTCCATCCGTTCCAGAACCGACCGCATGAGCGCGGCCAAATATGACCGGACAAAGGACCAGGATATCGGCATTGTCGAAAGAGTGGCTGAAACTGCTGAAAAGCACGGCGTGTCCATGGCCCAGGTGTCCCTTGCCTGGCTCTATGCAAAAGGTGTCAGCGCGCCGATTGTCGGCGCCACGAAAAAGAACCATTTCGAGGATGCCGCCAAAGCATTTGCGCTGAAACTTTCCGAAGAGGAAGTCAGATATCTGGAAGAGCTTTATCTGCCCCATAAAGTCCAGGGCGCAAGATAACCGGGAAGCCGGAGAAATCCGGCTTTTTTGATTCGCTGAAAAAAGAATCTGCTCATCCGCGTGACAATTCTGTCAAAAGGGTATAATTGCATTATTCAGAAAGAAAAGAGGGAGGGTTGACAATGAAGTTCAGGAAATATCTGATTCCGGTTCTTGCCTTCGGCCTGCTGATCACACTTGGCGCCTGCACACAAAAGAAAGACAGCGCTTCTGATTCAGGATCAGAAACCGCCGGCAGCACCCAGAGCCATGAAACGGATGACACAGACGCTCCTGCTGTGTACTTTACATCTGATATCTCAGCGGGCGGCCTGGTCAGAATCTATGAAAAACTGGGCTGGGAACCTGCCGGGAAAACGGCCGTCAAGATTTCAACCGGCGAACCTCCCGCGTCCAATTATCTCAGGCCTGATCTGATCAAGGATCTGGTGCAGAAGGTGAACGGCACAATTGTGGAATGCAATACGGCGTATGGGGGATCCCGTTCCGCTTCCGCCATGCACCGGCAGGTGGCGGAAGACCATGGATTTACAGCCATTGCGGATTTTGACCTGATGGATGAAGAAGGGGAAACCGAGTGGCCCCTCACCGGCGGCAGAAGGCTGGACAGAATCATTGTCGGCAGCCATGCGGACAACTATACGGACTGGATCATCCTGTCCCATTTCAAAGGCCATGCGATGGCAGGATTCGGCGGCGCGATCAAGAATGTCGGAATCGGCATTTCCTCTGCCAGCGGCAAGGTTTACGTTCACAGCGCCGGCACACGGACCAGCGGCAGCATCATGCATAACAGCCAGGAAGAATGGCTCGAGGCGCTGGCTGAAATGGTAAAAGGCTTCAGCGATCATGTGGGCGGGGAGCATATCATCTACATCAATGTCATGAACCGGCTCTCCGTGGACTGCGACTGCGACGGGAATCCGGCGGAACCGGATATTCACGATATCGGCATTCTGGCGTCTTATGATCCGGTGGCACTCGATCAGGCCTGTGTCGATCTGGTGTACCAGGCGGAAGGCAATGCCTCACTTGTGAACCGCATCGAAAACCGGAAAGGGATTCATACCCTTGAATACGGCGAAGAGATCGGCCTCGGCAGCCGCGCATACAGACTGGTTTCTGCGGATGACTGAGATCTTCAGCGTGATTCACAGGGAATTCGTTTATCTCTGGTACTACTTTGAGATCCAGTTCCGCCAGATCTTTGTGTACTGGATTCTGGGAATGGCAATCGGCTCATTTATCTCCGTGTTCGCGAAAGATAAAATCCATGGCCTCTTTGCCGGAATGAAGGATCAGAAAATCGGTCTGCTGGGAATCATTCCCGCCTGTCTTCTGGGGATTGCCTCGCCGCTGTGCATGTACGGGACAATTCCCGTCGCCGCTTCTTTCAGCCGGAAGGGAATGCGGCAGGACTGGCTGGCAGCGTTTATGACTGCCTCTGTTCTGCTGAATCCCCAGCTGATCATCTACAGCGCCGCGCTGGGCCCGTATGCCCTCGGCGTGCGTGTGGTCACATGCTTCCTTTGCGGATGTGCTGCGGGAATTCTTGTCTTTGTTTTTTACCGTGACCGTGAATTCTTCAGCTTTGACAGCTTCGAAGAACGGGCATCCCATGATACGCATCCGGATCTTCTGATCCGTTATGCGCTGAACTTCCTCAGGAATCTCAGGGCGACCGGCGGCTATTTCTTCCTGGGTGTTCTTCTCTCCGCGCTCTTTCAGCGCTATGTACCTGAGACTGCGGTGACAGCTCTGTTCGGCGGCAGTCAGGCATGGGGCGTCCTGATGGCGGCGACAGCCGGCGTTCCTCTTTATGCCTGCGGCGGCGGCACCATTCCGCTTCTGCAGAACTGGCTGGCTGAAGGCATGAGCATGGGCTCTGCCGCGGCGTTCATGATTACCGGTCCGGCGACCAAAATCACCAACCTCGGCGCACTGAAAATCGCGCTGGGCTGGAAGCGGTTCGCGCTCTACATCGCGTTTATTCTCTGTTTCTCTTTTGCCTGCGGCATGATTGTCAATCTGATCTGAAAAGAAAAAAGCGTCTGTTTTCCGGACGCTTTCGTTATTTCTCAGTTGGAGCCGGCCAGGCCGTTGAGTTCAAGCCACTCTTCGACCTGCTGGGCGGAGAGGGGAATCTCACCGTCGTAGACCAGGGAGTTGATCACATAGGGTTCGCCATCGGCGACAGTGACCGCCGCGAAGGCGGGATAGTTGCCGAGGCCCCAGTCAGCGGCGAGCTTGCCGGTTGTCATATTCTGTTCCAGGGACGTGATGTCGACGGTTTCGATGATTTTGTCAATCTGCAGCTGGGTATCCGCGGTCACTGTTGCCAGCACCGTGTTTTTCACATACACGCAGTCATTGTCGAGGCGTGAATAGAAATACAGATAATGGGTGACGGACTCGCCGGTGCTCAGGATGTATTCCCTGAGGGAATCATAATCCAGATAAGCACTTTCCTCGACGACATTGGTGTCGGTCTTGGGTTCGAAGATGCGGAAGGTCACCACCGCGGAACTGTATACAACAATCAGCGCCAGAAGCGCGAATACGATCTTTTTAAACATATTCAATATTCTACCAAAGCATATCTCAAAAAGGAATATCAACGGGAGCGGTTGCTCAGGATGACACCGAGGATGATCAGGACCCCGCCCAGGGCCGCCCGCAGGCTGATTTCCTCATGCAGGATCAGGGCGGAAAGAACAGTGCCCGACAGCGGCATCAGATTCAGCAGCGTCGCCGCCGCGAAGGCGGAAACCCCGCGCAGGCCGGCGTTGTAGAGAATATAGGCAAGGGTCGAACAGCATAACCCGAGATAGAGGATGCACATAACGGATGTCTGATCCAGAACCAGCGGCGTTCCCCGTTCAAAAAACAGGAAGGGGATAAAGCAGACAGCAGCCGCCAGGGTCTGGTAATAGCTGATCGTAAAGGCGGAACAGGCCGGGCTGACCGCCTGCACCATGTAGTTGTACAGGGCCCAGAACACACCATCCAGCAATAGAAGACCGATTCCCGCCAGCTTTGAAGATTCGCCCGACGAGACGGAAAGAAGGGCAATACCGGCCATGGAGACCAGGATTCCGGCAACCCGTCTGCCGGTGATTTTTTCATGGAAGAACAGGAATCCCAGGGTCAGCGTGATTGCCGGATAGGAGCCTGAAATCATCGAGGCGGTGGAGGCGGCGGTCATCATGATGCCGATATTCTCAATGATGTAATAGAAGGTGATGCCGATGACGCCGGAAAGAATGATCAGCTTCATGTCCTTTCCCCGCGGCCGTTCCCTGTTATTTGAAAACAGCCGGATCACGGCCATCGCTGCCGCGGCGATCGCGATCCTGAAGAATGCCAGCATGACCGGGCTGATCGAAAAACCGGCGATCCTGGTCGCGACGACCGAAGATCCCCAGAGAATAATCGACAATGTCAGTATCAGATATGAACCCATCCAGACAAAAATACCCCAAAATGTCCAAATGCGCAATGAAACAGAGAGTTTTCATTGATTATAAAATTAAGATCATTTTATAATCAATTTCACACGGAGACTTTTTTATGAAGTGGTATGAGCAGAATTTCGTTAACCATAGAGACTGGATTATGGATCACCTGGAGCTTCTCGGACTCGACGCCAACGAGACCGTCCTGGTGCTTCTGATTGATTTTTGCAATGAACACAATATTCCGGTCACCCTTGAGGTGCTCCATAAGAAAACCGGCATGTCCATGGAACAGGTTGATGAAACCGTCTCAACGCTCTGCGCGCGGAAGTACCTGGAAATCCGGGTCAGCGCCAAGAAGGTGCGCTTCCTGCTGAACGGTCTGTTTGAAACCGACACCGCCCGCAGCGAGAGGGTGCTCGATTCATCCCTGTTTGACACATTTGAGACAGAGTTCGGCCGGCCGCTTTCCAACATGGAGATGACAAAGATCTCCGACTGGAACCGGACAACCGACAAGAAACTGATCCTGTACGCTCTGCGGCAGGCATCCGCCTACCAGCATCTGAGCATCCATTATATTGACAAAATCCTGAACGACTGGAAAACGGAAGGAAAGACCGTCGAGATGATCGAAGGGGAGGACGCCTGATGAAACACATGTCACCGGCGGAAATCCTGGAACATCTTGACGCCCTGTATCCGGACGCGAAGTGTGAGCTTGACCACCGCAATCCCTATGAGATGGCGGTGGCTGTCATTCTCAGCGCCCAGACAACCGACGCCTCGGTCAACCGGGTCACACCGGCCCTGTTTGAAAAATATCCGGATCTTGAATCACTTGCCGGCGCGGATCTGAACGATCTTGAACAGGCGATTTCCTCGCTCGGCCTTTACCGCAATAAAGCCCGTTCCATCAAAGGCTTCGCGCAGGGGGTCATGGAACAGTTTGACGGAAAGATCCCGGAAACCATTGAAGACCTGACAAAGCTTCCCGGCGTCGGCCGCAAGTGCGCCAACGTCATCCAGAGCGAGTGCTTCGGCATTCCCGCCCTGGCGGTGGATACCCATGTTTCGCGGGTCTCCAGAAGACTCGGCCTTGCCTACAGCAAAGATGACGTCAATACGATCGAGCGCAAGCTCAAAAGGAAAGTTCCGAAGGAAAGATGGATCAAAACCCATCACCAGATGATCTTCTTCGGCCGCTATCTCTGTCACAGCCGCAATCCTGAATGTGACAGATGTCCGTTTACGGAAATCTGCCATGAGAAAAACAAAAATTTCACTTCAAAGGAGGGCTGAGATGGAAATCAGACCGACAGAGTACAGCGATCTTGACGCGGTGATGGCGATCTATGAGCGGGCCAGGAAATTCATGCGCGAGCATGACAACCCGCGCCAGTGGTCAGCGTACGGCTGGCCGCCCCGTGAACTGATCGAAAAGGATATCGCCGCCCGCAAAAGCTATGTTGCTGTCGAAAACGGCGCCGTCGCGGCGGTCTTCTTCTATGACTATGGCGAGCGGATTGAGCCGGCCTACAATCAGATCGAAGGCAGCTGGAAGGGGGATGAAACCTACGGGGTCGTCCACCGCATCGCCTCAGCCGGGACTGTAAAGGGCGCCGGTTCCTTCTGCATCAAATGGGCCCTTGGCCGGTGCGGCCATCTGAGAATGGATACGCATGGCGACAATTATGTCATGCAGAACCTGC
>JAUNJW010000055.1 GCA_030533035.1 Erysipelotrichaceae bacterium | reverse complement strand
AGAACACCACCGGCGGAAATCAGCTGGAGGACTGTTTTCTCATAGGCGTCCGCGGCCGGCGCTTTGTTGTTGACGATGACAACGCCGGCATAAAGACATGCCGCCGCCAGGCCATAGACGATCCCCCTGAAATTGCCGCCCTGGATATCATTGGCGGAAATCAGAAACATGCCGGCTGCCGCAATAATTGCGCAGACCAGTTTCCGCGCCGTCAGTTTCTCATGGAAGAGCAGCGGTGAAAGCAGAAGGACAATCGTCGGCTGCATGTAATAGCACAATGTCGCGATTCCGACGGTTGTATAACGGTACGCCTCAAACAGAAACATCCAGTTGAGCCCGATCAGGCAGCCGGAAATGATAAATGACAGCTTTGCCCTGGGATCTGTCTGAACTGAATTGTTTTTTTTCCGCAGGAACAGAATGCATAAAAGGAACAACGCTCCGGTGATTCCCCTGACACTGGCCAGCAGGGCACTTGAAAGGGGAATGAACCGTCTGAAAATGCCGATCGTTCCGAAGATCAGCATAGCCCCGGCCAGCCGGATGACTGAACCGATGTTGTTTTCCTTCAGTGTTTCCTTCATTAAGATTCCTTTTCATCAGCCGCATGTGCGGATGACAGTATTATTTTACGTGTTTTTTGAAAGATTTGTTTCCAATGTGGTCCGTGATCCGCCCAGTCACCGGGAACATAAACCATTATGTGCATTCAGACAGCATTTTCATCAGCCGGAAACTGAAAAAAAACATGTTTCCGGCAATGCTGTTATTCATATTCTCACAACCTCGGGTATAATGTTTGAAGGTTTTTACGGTTGAATGCAGTAACATATTTCCTGCATGGCATCGTTTATGTCAGCCGGAGGAGAATTTAACTATATGAAAACTATGAAAACAGGATTATCCCTGCTTCTGTGCTTAAGCATGGGACTGATGGCCGGATGCGGCGCAAAGGAAGAAGAGAAGAAACCGGCGCCGTCTGAAGACGCAGCAGATACTTCAGAGACTGAAGATGACGATGTTTCGGGTGAACTTGTTATCTACACTTCAATGTATGACTTCGCCATTGAGATGATGGATGAAGCTCTCAAGAAGAAATTCCCGAACCTGACGCCGGGCAATGACGGCAGTTTCTTCTACTATTCCGGCACCAGCGCCCTGATCACAAAGATCTACGGCGAAATGGGTGAAAACCGTGACCAGCCGCTTGACGCCGACATGTTCATGGTCGCCGAGCCGGCATTCTCTCTCGAACTCAAGGATTACGGCTATCTGCATCCGTTTGAAATCGAAAATCCGGATGAGCTGCTCCGTTTCGAATATGACGAAGACGGCTACTGGTATCCTGTCCGTGTTCTGAACATGGTTCTGGCCCATAACCCCGAGATGGATGACAAATGGGCGGAAAGAGGCGTGAACATTCCGAAGAGCTTCAAGGACTTCGCAACAGATCCTTCCCTGAAGGGCTATATTTCCATGAGCGATCCGATGACCAGCGGTTCCGCCTATGCGTCTGTTGTTTCACTGCTTGACACATACGGTGAAGAATACCTGCAGGGCCTCGCTGCCAACAAGGTTATGCGTGAATCCGGCAGCACCGCGATCGCCAAGCTGCAGAGCGGCGAATGCGCCTCCATCATGATTCTTGAAGAATCCATCCTGAAATACATCAATGATGAAGAAAAGAAGGGCAACAAAGTCACAAACCTCGAGGTGATCTATCCCGAGGACGGCGTTATCCTGATCCCTTCCACTGTCATGATCGTCGCCGAGGAGTATTCCAAGAACGTGAATACAGAAGCCGCCGAAGCAGTCGCGAAATGGATGCTGACAGAAGAAGCGCAGGAGATCATCATGCAGGCGTATATGCACTCCGTGCTTGCCGATGAGGAAAAGTATCCCGCGCATTCCATCCCGACAGACGACCTGATCAAAATGGACATGGGTGTCGACTGGGAAAAGGCTTATCACAGCCGTGAAGAAATCAACAATCTCTGGACAGAGACTGTAACAAAGTAAAGACAATCTGCGGGGATGGTGTGGCCAACATCATCCCTGTCTGTTGAAAAAGGGGCAGATTCATGGATGAAAAAACAACAGGGGTAAAACTGAATATACAGTCTGCTTCAGCACTCAAGGCAGTTCTGGTGGTTCTGCTGGTGCTCAGCGCGGCGCTGACATTTTTCGGTTTCCGCGGAAAAGGGATTGCCGACGCGTCGGGCTTCAGCAGCGAAAGCAGTTTTTATTACGCATACCAGCTCAGCAGCGATACAGGCGCCGTCTGGAAAAACCAGATGGAACCGGCTCTGAATACACTGGGTGAAAACGAGAATGCGCAGATCAGGGAAATCCGGGATGTGCTTCTTGAAGGAGCGGCTGATGAGGACATGGCGGAGGATACCCGCTACCGGCTTCTGTTTGCCCGCTATCTGTTCAGCGGTCCGTCATTAAGTTCATCCGACCGCAAGAAGATTGCAAAGGTAAAGGATGCGGAAACATTCAGAACAGAACTGCTCCGATGCATGCTTGATTCCTCACGCAGTCTGCCGGCGGAAGCGAAGAAAAAGGCTGAGGATCTCAGCGGGACGGAGCGGCAGGCGATGCTGATGCAGATGTTCTTCGTCAGCTGTTCGGCAGACCAGACCGGGCTTTCCGATCATGTCAGCCAGATGAAGAAGAGTGTGCGCGGCAAGGACCAGCAGGCCGAAATCTGCAAAATGATCGCGGAAGGGAATATGTCATGGTTCCGCCAGTTCTATATCAGCAGCGGCCGCACGCTTATGCTCATTGGCATCCTCGGGATGCTGGATATCCTGCTGCTGTGGCTGATCAATGCGTCTGACGGGAACTGGACGTTTGACATCAAATGGATCCTGATTCTGGCGATTGCCGACTTCCTGATTGTCTTTCAGATCATTCCGCTGCTGCATATTGTCATCAACGCTGTTTTCCCGGACGGGAAATTCACGCTGGATGTGCTGGGGCGGCTGGTCAGCTATCCGCTGAACACCGAAGCGATCAAAAACACCGTGATCGCGTCCTTCAGCGCCATGCTGTTCGGTACGCTGATCGCGTTCCCGCTTGCCTTCCTGATCGGAAGGACTAATCTCTACGGCCGGAAGTTCTTCCGGACACTGTTTGTCATCACCTATATGGTGCCGCCGTATGTCGGGGCTATGGCCTGGCTCAGGCTGATGAATCCGAATGTCGGCATGCTCAATCTCTGGATCAGGCAGATTTTCCATCTCGGGGATGTTCCCGGTCCGCTGAACGTCTACAGCCTGCCGGGACTGATCTGGGTATTGACAACGTTCTATTATCCTTACGCGTTTATCACGATCAGCCGGGCCATGGAGAAGATGGATCCGACCCTCGAGGACGCCAGCAGGATCTCCGGCGCCTCGCCGCTGAAGACAATCTTCCGGATTGACCTGCCGCTGATGCTGCCGTCACTGCTGGCCGGGGCGCTCCTGGTGTTTGTGAGTGCCGCGAGCTGCTACGGAATTCCTTCGATTATCGGCAAGCCCGGCAATGTCAACACAATAACGACCCGCATCGTTGAATACACCTCGCTCGGGCAGAAGGGGATGCTTGACGCGACGGCTCTGTCAGTCTTCCTGATGGCGATGGCACTGGGAATCCTGCTGATCTCCGATGTAGTTCTGGCAAAGAAGCAGTACATTACAGTGTCAGGCAAATCGGTCACACCGTCTGTCGTCCACCTGCGTTCCTGGCGGTGGCCGCTGACCATCCTGGTTTCATTATTTGCCGTGATTGTGATTGTCCTGCCGTTTGCGACAATCCTGCTGACATCCTTCAAGACAGACGTCGGCAAGAGCGTGCTGGCGGCCGGCAACTTCACAACGTCAAACTGGACAACCGTGTTTGCCCGCAATGAAACCATGCACTGCCTGAAGAACTCACTGCTGTTTGCCGGGGCGGCTGCCACGGCCGGCATCGTGATTTCGACAGTCATGAATTACCTTCAGCTGCGCACCCGGCTGAAGGGCAGATCCATTCCCGCGTTCCTGATCACGCTGGGCTCCGGCACGCCGTCAGTTGTCATCGCGCTCGGCCTGATCATGTCGATGCGCGGAAATTATGGCGTCAACATTTACGGAACAGTCTGGATCATGATCGTCGCCTATCTGATCAAGCACCTGATGATGGGAATGCGGACCGTCTCCTCGAGCATGAGCCAGGTGCATGTCTCGCTTGAGGAATGCTCACAGATTTCCGGTGCCGGCTGGTTCACGACAATGAGGAGAATCACCGGACCGCTGATCTTCCCGTCAATCGCCGCCGGCTGGTTCCTGATCTTCATCCCGAGCTTCTATGAACTCTCGATGACAACGCTCCTGTATACAGGAAGCACGAAGACAATCGGTTTCCAGCTCTATGAATACTGGACATTCACAAGCCAGCCGATGAGCTGCGCGATGGCGGCCGGCATCCTGCTGTTTGTCGTCGTACTCAATTTCCTGCTCGGCAGGATCACAAAGGGACGCTTCTCGATTTAAAGAGTTCCCGGAAAGAAAGGATTGCTGAGAATGACTATAGTCAGATTGGATCATATAACAAAGGCTTTCGGTGAAAGCGTGGTCGTCAACGATGTCAATCAGGTCATCAATGACGGTGAGTTTGTCACATTGCTCGGACCTTCCGGCTGCGGCAAAACGACACTACTCAGAATGATTGCCGGATTTGAAAAGCCGACATCCGGTGAAATCTATTTCGGGGACCGTCTGATCTGCGGCGGGAAAACATTTGTCCCGCCCGAAAAGCGCGGCATCGGAATGGTGTTTCAGAGCTACGCGGTATGGCCGCACATGAATGTGTTTGACAATACCGCTTATCCTTTGACAATTCAGAAGGTTTCAAAGGAAGAGATCAAAAAGCGGGTGGATGACGTTCTGGAACTTACGCATCTGAGCCAGTACGCGGACAGACTGCCCAGCCAGCTTTCCGGCGGCCAGCAGCAGCGCGTCGCCCTGGCAAGGGCGCTCGTGGCGGAACCGGAACTTCTGCTTTTGGATGAGCCGCTGTCAAATCTTGACGCTAAGCTGCGTGAATCCATGCGCTTTGAAATCAAGAACATCCATAAAAAGAAGGGGATCACCGTCATCTATGTCACCCATGACCAGACCGAAGCCATGGCCATGAGCGACAGGATCTTTGTGATCAACCGCGGCGGCGTCCAGCAGACCGGAACGCCGGAAGAGATCTACAGAAATCCGGTGAATCCGTTTGTTGCGGATTTCCTCGGCAAGGTCGATTTCTTCAGCGGCATTGCCGAAAACGGCCGGATCACTTTCCCGCAGATGGGAAACCAGTCAATCAGCTATGACGGTGATAAAACAGGAAAAGTATACGTTGCGGTGCGCCCGGAAAACATTCACTTCACAGAGGACGGTGAACTGACTGGAACACTGGAAACCCAGTATTTCCTCGGCGATACCGATGACTGCCGTGTCCGCGCCGGTGATACGCTTGTCCGCATCGTCACCGACGGGCATGATTACAGCAGAATGAAAGAGGGCAGCAGCGTCCGCTTTACAGTCAGCGAATTCATCGTCTATGAGGATGACGGCACACTGGAAGAGACACTGCGGATCAGAACCTGACGGCAGAGAATCAGCTGCATACACAGAAGGACAGATATGTTCACCAAAAACAATCTGTCCTTTTTTTAATTGTTCAGTGGACATGATATACTGTTCCGGTACAGAAAATTCAGGCGCAGGAAATAAAGATATGAGGGCGGGACTCAAAAAACGGCAGCGGTGTCCGGCTCCTGCTTTCATTGTCCTGCGCAAGCTGTACGGAAGACAGATTCACCCACCCCCAGGCGTACATATTGTCACTGCCGGAAAATTAAGAATTTTACAGGGATGTACTGTCAGAATCCGCTGCCGGAAATGTATAATGCATGTAAGAGTATGAAGCTGCAGATTTATGGTCTGCTGATCGCAACCGGCATCATTCCGGTCATCGCCTCGGTGTTTCTGAAAAAGATGCTCGAAAGCGGGAAAGCAGACAGATTCTCATATATCCAGAAACAGATCGTCATCGGTCTGATTTTCGGCGTGATCGCGATAGCAGGGACTGAATTCGGCGTGCCGTATACCGGAACAATGATCAACGCAAGAGATGCCGCTCCCTTGTGTGCGGGTCTGATCTTCGGCGCTCCGGCCGGCATCATTGCCGGTCTGATCGGCGCTGTTGAAAGATGGTTCGCTGTTTACTGGGGTGTGGGCTACTATACGCGGGTCGCCTGCAGCATTTCCACTTTTCTTGCCGGCGTGATTGCCGCCGTGTTGAGAAAATTCATGTTTGACGATGATGTGCCGGGGTGGGGTCCCGCGATTGTCATCGGCGCGGTGACGGAAGTCATTCATATGCTGATGATTTTCATTACAAACGCGCAGGAAATCAGGTCCGCATTCAACTACGTGCAGATCTGCACCGGACCGATGGTGCTTGTCAATTCCGCTGCTGTCGGACTCGCGGTCTACGCCGTGAGCCGGAAGCGGGCAAACTCTGTACAGAAAGCTGAAGATGACCGTATACCGACCATTTCAAGCGTGTTCCAGAAACGGCTGATGTGGACGGTCCTGGCCGCCTATGCTGTCACATCTCTGTTTACCTATACATTGCAGTCTGAATTGTCCAGGGAAGACACAATCCGCATGTTCTACCAGAATCTCAATGACACCAGCGTGGAACTGGCGGATCAGACAAATGAAACAATGCTGCAGACGGCAAGAAATATTGCGTCGTATATTGCAAACGATCCGGAGCGTGATTTTGAAGAGCTCAGGGTCCGCTGCAACGCCGAAGAAGTCCTGCTTGCCGGTGAGGACGGCTCAATTATCAGATCGAGTTCCCAGGGCCAGGGCAAAACACTGTTTAAGACTGAAATGGGACGCCCGCAGCTGTCGGATATTCCTGCTCCGGATACCAGCGGCACCTACGGAATCCGCGATTATTACACTACTCTGACGGATCAGAGCGAAGTCTATCATAAATCCGCTTATGTCAAAACGCAGGCCGGCATGGTAGTGGTGATCTGGAACAGTGAGCAGGTAAACAAAGTGACTGCTTCACTGCTGCCCCAGGTTGTCTCCAACCGGCATCTGGGTGAAAACGGCGGCCTGATCGTGATGGACCAGGACTACAATATTGTGTGCTCGACGAGCTATCTGCTCTATAATCCGTCTGCGGACAAAAAAAGGGAAATCGCTTACGAAGAGCCCAATCCTTCACCGGGCGAATTGTACAGATGCACAATCGGCACAGAGCCGTATTACTGCATGCGCAATCTGAACGGCGATTATTATATTGAATGTGTCCTGCCGGTCAGTGAAGCCGACTTTTCAAAGTCAATTGCCGTCTATCTGAATTTCTTCCTGCTGACAATCGTGTTCGGCGCTCTCTTTGTACTGATTTACCTTATTATCAAGCATGTCATCGTCGGCAATATCGGCCGCGTCAATGAAGCGCTTGCCGCGATTACCCACGGTGATCTGGATACGACGGTTGATGTCAGATCCGCAAAAGAATTCAACGACCTTTCCGACGATATCAATGAAACAGTGGACACCCTTAAAAGCTATATTGCCGAGGCCAACGCGCGGTTTGATACTGAACTGAAGTACGCAAAGGAAATCCAGTCAAACGCGCTGCCCAGGGTTTTCCCGGAACGGGAGGAAATCGATCTTTACGCTTTGACGCGGCCGGCGAAGCAGATCGGCGGAGATTTCTACGATTTCTATTTCATCGGCAGGAACCGGCTTGTTTTCCTTGTCGCGGATGTGTCCGGCAAGGGGATCCCGGCTTCACTGTTTATGATGCGGGCAAAGACCATTCTGAAATCCTTTGCCGAAAACCGCGTGGCAGTGCAGGATGTTTTCACCAATGCCAATTATCAGCTGTGCGAAGGCAATGACACCGCCATGTTTGTGACCGCATGGATGGGAATCCTCAATCTGGAAACCGGCGAGCTGCAGTATGTCAATGCCGGCCACAACCGTCCTCTGATCCGCCGCGGCGGGGGAACCTTTGAATATCTCAAGGGTCCGCCCGGATTCGTGCTGGCGGCGGTGGACACTTACGCTGGAGCCCGGCGATGAGATTTTTCTCTATACCGACGGTGTCGTCGAGGCTGCCGACAAGAAGCAGGATCTCTATGGGGATGAACGTCTGCGGAACTGCCTGAATGAGCATGCCGGTGAAAAAGCGGAAGCTGTCTGCTGTGAGATCCTCGCGGATGTCGACCGTTTCTCAAACGGCGAAGCCCAGTTTGACGACATTACCGAACTGTCACTGAGATTCCTGAAATACAGGGAAAGCAGTCACTGAATCTGAACCGATTAAAAAGAAGGGGCTGTAACGAGTAAGAGAATTTCATGAGAAATCCAGGCTTACAAGAGGTTACAGCCTCTTTTTACGTTCCGATAAATGAAAAAAAACTTCACCGCTGGCCTGGCAAAGAAAGAAATGGCATATTTAAGCAAAAATGCGCATGACGAAAACGACTGTTTGTTGAAACGGGTGGATTTATGCCTGTGCTTGACTATGCTGATGAACGAAGCTCATCAGTTCAGCCACCTTTGGACCATTAACTCTGTTCGCACGTATCCTATTCCAGTAAAGAAGGTGAAATCTTCGCATGTTTTTACCCAGTGCATACATATAAATCTCGGTTTTTACACCAGATTCTCCGACACGGCGCATTTTTTCATATTTCCAGTTGTATTTTTTTCACCGAAGATGCCTTCACTGTATACCTGCCGCTGAGTCATAACTTCTTTTCCAAACTCCGCATCCGAGCTATGAGGAACAGGATGAGGTCTTCCAGAAATTCATTGAGAAATATCCCGACATCAAATGCATTGCCCGTCATGTCCGCTATGCCCATTCCGGCAGTGAGAACAGCCTGATGGCATTTATGTGGTATGATGGACATACATTTGAAAGCAAAAAGTTCACGTTCAATATTCTTGACAGAGTCGGCGGCGGCGACGCATTTGCCAGCGGCCTGATCTACGCGATGATGAACAACTACAAACCGATGGATATGATCAATTTCGCGGTTGCCTCAAGTGTGATCAAGCATACAATCCACGGCGACGGCAACATCGTTGATGATGTTGAATCAATCAGAAATCTTATGAACATGAATTACGACATCAAGAGACAGGAAGACAGATTATGAAAGCATTTATGGATAAGAATTTCCTTCTGGAAACAGAAACAGCGCAGCATCTTTTTCACGACTACGCGGACAAAATGCCGCTGGTCGATTACCACTGCCACATTTCCCCGAAGGAAATCTATGAAGACAGAAGATTCGGCAACCTCGCCGAAGTATGGCTCGGCGGAAAGAATCCGGACGGCACTTATTTCGGCGACCACTACAAATGGAGAGTCATGCGCTCCAACGGCACACCGGAAGACTACATCACCGGCGACAAGCCTGACTTTGAGCGTTTCATGAAATTCACGGAAGCGCTGGAGATGGCAATCGGCAATCCGATGTATCACTGGTGCAACCTGGAACTGCACAAATACTTCGGCATTGAAGAACCTCTGACTGTTGAAACAGCGCAGAAGATCTGGGACAAGTGCAACGACATGCTGAAGAATGACCCGGACATGACTGTCCGCGGTCTGATCAGAAAGTCCAATGTCGCTTTCATCGGCACAACCGATGATCCTGTCGATTCCCTTGAATGGCACCAGAAGATCAAGGAAGATCCTTCCATCACTGTGAAAGTATGTCCTTCCTTCCGTCCGGACAAGGCGATCAACATCAATAAAGAAGGCTTTAAGGAATATGTCGGCAAGCTCGCCGCAAGCGTCGGCAGACAATCCCTGGATTCTGCTGAGGAAGTCATTGATGCCCTGATCCAGAGACTCGAATTCTTCGCAGAGCTCGGCTGCCGCGCCAGCGACCACGGCCTGGATTACATCCCGTTCCGCAAAGGAACAGCGGAAGAAATCAACGCTGCTTTCTGCAAGGTGATGAAAGGGGAAGAGATTTCCCTGGAAGAAGCTGAAAAGTACCAGACAGCAGTTCTGGTGGCCCTGGGCAAAGCCTACCACCGCCTCGGCATCGCCATGCAGCTGCATTACTCCTGCCACAGAAACGCGAACGAGCGGATGTACCGCAGACTCGGACCGGATACCGGTTTTGACATGATCGCAATCAACAGCTGCGGTGAAAGCATCGCGGATCTGCTCTCCGAACTTGACGGTACAAACGAATGCCCCAAGACAATCCTTTATTCACTGAAC
>JAUNJW010000251.1 GCA_030533035.1 Erysipelotrichaceae bacterium | reverse complement strand
TGCCTTCCGCGTTGACCAGGATCGCGCCGTCGCCTCTGAGTCCCTCGGTGATCAGGTTGGCTGAGCCGTCGTCAGCGACATGAACTGTCGGATGGAGCTGGATCTGTTCCATATCGACGGTGGCAGCGCCTACGGCTTCCGCCATATCGATGCCCTGGCCGAGGATGCCCGGAGCGTTGGTTGTGATATAGCCGTCAAGCTCGGGTTTGAGTGCTTTGACTTTATCATTGTTTGCGCCGAAGCCGCCGGTCGCGATGACAACGGACTTCGCATTAATGACAACACTGTTGCCTGCTTCGCCCTCAGCTCTGACGCCGGCAGCGGCGCCGTCCTTGACGATGATTTCCTTCGCTGTTGTGCTGAAGATGATTTCAATGCCGCGCTCATTGACATTCTTTTCCAGAATCGGAATGACATAAGCGCCGACTGAAACGACTTTGCCTTCATCGTTGACCGGTCTGTGGATTCTCTTGACAGAAGCGCCGCCGAAGGAAGAAACATTGTGCAGTGTCGCGCCATGTTCATCCAGCCAGTCAATCGCATCTGCGGAGTTTTCAGCCAGTGTCCTGACCAGTTCAAGGTCATTGAGGCCGGTACCGCCGATCATTGTATCCAGTTCAAAAAGTTCAACAGAGTCGAAGTATCCTTCCGGATTTGCCTGATAAGCCGCCCACTGGTCTTTGACTGCCGCAGCCAGTTCTTTGACCTGATCCGCGTTTGTACCAGAGAACGCATCAGCCGCGGCGAGCTTTGCCTCAACACCCGCATTTTCGCCGAATTCATTTTCATCCTGGAAAACTGTCTTGCCGGCATTCATGCCGCCGGTGGAACGGACGGAGTTGCCGCCTGACATGCCTGTGCTTTCAAGAATAACGACAGATTTGCCGGCATCGGCTGCTGTGATGGCAGCGATCATACCGGCGCCGCCGGCACCGACAACGACAACATCTACGTCTTTTGTGATGTCCTCAGCTGCTGCCGCGGCTCCGCCCTCTTTCTTCGCAAGATCTTCAGGTTTTAACCCTGCCGCATCGAGAGCTGCCTTTGCGGCTTCAAGAATCGCATTGGAGGTGACTGTTGCGCCGGAAACGGTGTCAACATCAAGTGAGTTGGAGGCGACAATCGCGCCGGGCATGGAATCAATCGCCTTGGAGCCGATTCCGTCTGTTTCGCCCGGACCTTCTGCCTGGAAGTCGGTGATCACGCTGTTTTCAAGAGTGATTGTGACCTTGACCGGATTGGATGGTCCGCCCTGGCCCGTTGCTTCACCGGTGAAAGTGCCGGAGACACCGCCGGATGCAGGGGCCTGGGAGGAGCATCCGACCAGGCTCAGGGTCAGTGCTGCTGCAGAGAGCATTCCGAATAGTTTTTTCATTTTCCCTCCATTATCTTCAGGTTGCAATGCATGCATGTATATTTTAGCAGGATACTGTTGCCTGCATCAACTGACATCAGAAATAATCCTGTTCAGTTTCCTGTATTTCTGTTTGTTCACTTTCACCGTCTTCTCTGCTAATATAATTTAAGCCCCGCGCCTGTGGTGAAATTGGCAGACACGCCAGATTTAGGAATATACGCGCTTCAAATGGGGATATGGCGGAATTGGCAGACGCATCGGATTTAGGATCCGATGGGGTGACCCGTGCAGGTTCGAGCCCTGTTATCCTCACTGTTTAAGGGCAAATATGAGATCCTGGACTTCTGAGTAAGGAGACTGGGATCTCATTTTTGTTGGCGTTAGATCCTAAGCTCCATTTGACCGGTTTCTGGATAATCTTACGTGCTTAAGTAAGATCCTCAGGAGGTTGAAAATGAAGAAGAGAATCGGAAAAATCAACACGGACGCCATCGTATTCAGCAACACAGACAAGAACGCAGAAGAACTGCTGGAACTGTTCCTTCAGGAAAAGCAGGCTTTTAATCTGTCGTCCGAAACAATCAGTCTGTACCGCTATCACTGTAAAGCTTCCCGAAAGCCTTTTCCAAAGCAAAACTGTCACCATGCGTGAGCGAAGGCACGGTGATCTGCCTGCCCCATGGCACGCTGCTATTGAATACTGATCCGAACAAATGCCTGAACGTGAACTATTCGGAAATGCCCGCTCTCACACCTTTGCGAAATGAGCTTTTTCGGAGGCTTCGCAGGCTGTTTTGAAGCACTGTTAACGTCTGAAAAAGAGATTCTGAACGAACAGAATCTCTTTTATATATATGCAGTAAATTATTTGTCAATGTCCGTTTCCGAAACAGCCTTCGGGTATTCCCTGGTTTCATCTTCATCATGAAGAGGTTTCCATACCTGAGCGAAGAAAGGATCCACCTTGGCACGGTTTCCATAGTTCCAGCTCTTCCGTTCACATTCATCACACCAGTGTCCGCCTTCCAGCACAAGTCGAGGACTTGCATTGAATTCATGTCCGAACGCACATCTGAATTTCAGTTTTGTTTTCCAGTCGCCCTTGATCATTTCATCGCTAAGGCATACACCGCCGCGGAACTCTGCGGCTTTTTTCATATCGTCCAGATCCAGTTCTTCTTCCGGTTTGGTCTCATCATACCCGTGGTCGATCACGACGACCTTGTCCCAGTCGGTGAATCTGTCCAGCCGGCTGTATTTCTCCGGGAGTGCCTCCCAGGCTTTCCTGCTTCCCCAATAAGCCTCGATATGGTCTTCCATGTTTTCTTCAATGAAATGTTTTGTGCCATGTTCGCTGTGATACAGCGGTTCAAATGTCTTTCTGATGATACTGCCCATCAGTTCCTGGCCTTTTGGCAGTCTGCACATCATCCGGCCGAAATCTTTCGCGGGTCCGATTTCTTTCAGATATTCATCAATGAAATATTGCATGGAATCATTGCGGAAATGCAGGTAGTTTTCCAGTTTATCGGAGTCCAGATAATACTGGCCGTGGAAATTGCGGGTGGCAGTGTATTTCGGTTCAATTACGGAATCCAGGGATGTGAACCCAATTTCACCATACATGGCTTCATACATCTCACCTGTGCTGATCCGGCAGTTTTCACCGCCGCCGATATTGTAGATGTGTCCCCAGAAGGACGGATCCAGTGTGCCGTCCGCATCAAAGGCACAAAGGTTCCGCATTGCCCTGCCGCTGTCTCGGTCGGATACATATTCCAGGACATTGTCGATGCAGTTATGGAACTGGATGGCGTCACGGATTTTTGCCATAGCTTCACCGATGATGCCGGTCTGGCGGAGACTGACCCAGTATTTCAGTCCGCTTTCGATCACATAGCGTTCGGCCGCGATCTTGGATACAGCATAGTAATCATACATACTTGGCTTGATCGGATCTCCGACTCTGCCCCAGTGGATCGGCGGCATGCGGTCTCCGGT
>JAUNJW010000054.1 GCA_030533035.1 Erysipelotrichaceae bacterium | reverse complement strand
GTGAATTTTCTGTGATAATTTCTCCATGATTACATGCGTGCATGTAATACGTGCGGACAGGGCACTTAAAGTCCGCTTCCCGGGCAGCTGAACAGAAAAAAATCCGGAACGGATGTCCCGGATTCTGTGAACTTGTCTGGCGTATCTCAGGCAATATATTTTGCGATGAAATCAAAGACTGTTTTGTAGTAGTCAGGATCATTCTGCGCTTCGCAGAAGCCGGCGTTTTCAGCCGTGAAGAGATCCTTTTCGGCAGCGCATGCATAGTAGCAGTCAAATACCATGCTGGCCGGAACCACATCATCCTCGGAGCCGTGGATAAACAGTGTCGGGGTGACTGACTGGCGCAGCTGGCGGATTGTATCGACATCATTCATGGAGAAATGAAGGATGTTTTTGACATACAGGTCAACCGAAGGCAGGAAGATCTTTCCTTCCACCTTTGCGTATTTGCGGATTCCGTAAAGCACAATATCCTTAACCGAACTGAAGCCGCCGTCTTCCACTGCACATTTAACAGCTGAAGGCAGATAATCACCGGTCGCATTCATGACCGCAGCCGCGCCGGCATTGATGCCGTAGAGAGCGATCTCTGCGGAAGGATCAACGGAGAGCAGGAAGTTGATCCAGCTGATTGCGTCATAATGCTCATTCCAGCCGAGGCTTGTGTACTGCCCTTCGCTCATGCCGCATCCCCTTGCGTCCGGGGCCAGGACGTTGAAGCCTCTGAAGTCAGCTTCATACATCTGATCAAGCATGCCGCCGCAGTAGGAACCGACGCCGTGGAAGATGATGATCCACTTGTGGGAATCCGGATTATTCGTGATTCTCAGGGCATGCAGCTTGAGGCCGTCATAGCTGTCGATGAAATCATCATCGCGGGTGCTGTGGGCAAACCATTCATTCTTTCCGTCGGATCCGACAGCGAGTCTCTTGACGCCGTTTTTGCCTGTGTACAGGGTGGAATGCTGAAGATCGAAAGCATTCCGGAAGACATAATAGCCGAACCCTGCGTAAGCGGCAGCGCCGGTCACGGCAGTTGCCCCGGCAACCTTAAGCAGAGTGTGTTTTTTCTTTTTCTTTTCTGACATAGCGGTCTCCATTCCAGATTTTATTATCTTAAAAGAAATCTTTAACAAATTATAACATGTACCGGCCGCCGTGAAACAACAATGAAAGTTAATGTTTGTCATATTTTCCGCCGGCTGTGAATCAAAAAACCGGCACCTGTTCAGTGCCGGTCAGATGTTTTCTCAGGAAAGCTTGTTCAGACGCTCAGTGACTGTCTGATACTGCTTCTGGTACTCATCCAGCTTTTTCTTTTCAAGTTCAATCTTGGCAGCCGGTGCCTTGTTCAGGAAGCCCGGATTGGAAAGGATTCCGGTGGAACGGGCAATTTCCTTTTCCAGTCTTTCCTTTTCAGCGTTCAGTTTCCTGATTTCCTCAGCCGGGTCAGCCAGCTCGCTGCTCGGAATATTCAGGGAACCAAGACGGATTGTCTCAACTGCCAGATCCCCTTCCAGGTCATCGCGCCACTCAGCCTTGGCCATCTTGGCGATGATCGCGGCGAGTTTCGGATCAGCCGGAATAATATTGCCGGAAAGGTCTCTCAGCATGACATGGATCCAGGCTGACGGCTTGAGGTCGTTGACATTCTTGACTTCACGGATCTTCTGGATCGCGGAAAGAACTCTCTCCATCGATTCAAGATCAGATTCAGGCAGGTTTTCAATGACCTGCGGCCATGTTTCAAGATTGATGCTTTCCTGTCTGTGCGGGATTGTCAGATAGATTTCTTCGGTGACAAACGGCATGAACGGCTGCAGCAGCCTGAGGATGGAATCCAGGCATGTCAGCAATGTCGACTGGGCAGCCTTTCTTGCCTTCGGATCATCGGAATTGAGAGCGGACTTGCTCATTTCAACATACCAGCTGCAGAAGTCATCCCAGACGAAGGAATACAGTTCATTGCCGACCAGGGCGAATTCGTACTTCTCCATGTTTTCAGTCACATGGGCAACTGTCTGGTTCAGTCTGCTGAGGATCCAGGCGTCGCTGACAGACAGCGAGCTAAGATCAACATCTTCCACGGTCATGCCTTCATCGAGGTTCATGATCACGAAGCGGGAAGCGTTCCAGATCTTGTTGATGAAGTTCCATGCAGCTTCAACCTTTTCAGGGATATAGCGCATATCCTGGCCCGGTGTGGAGTTGGTTGTCAGGAAGAATCTCAGCGCGTCCACGCCGTATTCGTCGATGACATCCATCGGGTCGACGCCGTTGCCGAGCGACTTGGACATCTTGCGGCCCTGGGCGTCACGGATCAGGCCGTGGATCAGGACATCCTTAAACGGTCTGTTCTTTGTGAAGTGTCTTGCCTGGAATGCCATTCTGGCAACCCAGAAGAAGATGATGTCATAGCCGGTGACCATTGTGTCAGTCGGATAATAGCGGGCCATGTCATCGGTAGCGTCCGGCCAGCCGAGTGTGGAGAACGGCCACAGCGCACTGGAGAACCAGGTGTCAAGGACGTCTTCGTCCTGGACCCAGTTTCCCCCGTCCTTAGGATCTTCCATGCCGACATATGTCTCACCGGTTTCCTGGTTGTACCAGGCCGGGATTCTGTGTCCCCACCAGAGCTGTCTGGAAATGCACCAGTCCTCGATGTTTTCAAGCCATCCGGTGAATACCTTTTCGAATCTGTCCGGATAGAAAGTGATCTTCTGGTCCGGATCCTGCTGGTTCTTCAGGACGTCATCGGCCAGCGGCTTCATCTTGACGAACCACTGCTGGGAAAGATACGGCTCAATGACACAGTGTGTTCTTTCAGAGTGGGCAACGTTATGGGTGATGTCCTCAATCTTGACAAGGTTGCCTTCGCTTTCGATTCTCTCAACCAGTCTGTCACGGCATTCATAGCGGTCCATGCCTTCATAGACGCCGGCCAGCGCGTTCATGGTTCCGTCCGGATTCATGCAGATCGGCTTTTCGAGGCCGTGTCTTTCAGCGATCGCAAAGTCGTTGGGATCGTGGGCCGGAGTGCACTTCATGGCGCCGGTTCCGAATTCAACATCGACATAATCATCGCCGATGATGACCAGCTCTTCATTGTTTGCCGGGTTGACAGCGTGTTTGCCGATAAGATGCTTGAATCTTTCATCCTCCGGATTGACGACAACGCAGACGTCGCCGAACATGGTTTCCGGTCTGGTTGTGGCAACAGTGAATGTATCGCCTGTTTCAACAACCTTATAGTTGAAGTAGTACATCTTGCCGGGATCGTCCTGGTAATAGACTTCAATGTTGGAAAGCGCGGTTCTGGCTTCCGGATCCCAGTTGATGATTCTCCATCCCCTGTAAATCAGGCCTTCATTGTAGAGCGTGACGAAAACCTGTCTGACGGCTCTGTTGAGGCCTTCATCCATGGTGAAGCGCTCTCTTGTATAGTCCAGGGAATTGCCGAGCTTCGCCCACTGTTTTCTGATTGTGGCGGCATACTCTTCCTTCCATTCCCAGGCTCTTTCCAGGAATTTTTCACGGCCGATGTCATATCTCGAGATGCCTTCGCTCTTGAGTCTGGCGTCTACCTTTGCCTGGGTGGCAATACCGGCATGGTCCATGCCCGGCAGATACAGCATGTCATAGCCCTGCATTCTCTTGTAGCGGGAAATGATGTCCTGGAGCGTGTTGTCCCAGGCATGACCGATATGCAGGATACCGGTGACATTGGGCGGCGGGATGACAATGGTGAAGGGATCCTTCGATTTGTCACCGGCTGTAAAATAGCCCTTTTCGACCCAGCTGCTGTACTTGCCTTCTTCGACAGCCCTGTGATCATACTTTGCAGCGAGATTCTTTTCCATAGTTCCTCCCTGGTACCAAAATAAAACGCCCTGATGCACAGGACGTCAGTCAACGTGGTACCACCTTTGCTTGCTTCTCAAGATGCGTAACGTGCATATTCCGTCACCTCTTACTCCGGTTTCAGAGGTGCCGCTCGCGGATGACTGCATTCATGCCTTCGGTCTGTTTTCACCTGCCACAGACTCTCTGGATTTCCGGTAAATGAATGACTGTTCCGGTCCCTGCGTTTGAGCTTGCCTAAAAAGAATATCACAAAAAATATATGAATGACAAAGAAATTGACAAAATGAAGGAACAGGCCGCTTTCACAGCAGCCTGTCCCCTTTTGATTCATACAGTGATCAATATCTGATCAGCCCTTGACCGCGCCGATCATGACGCCGGACACAAAGTATTTCTGCACAAACGGATAGATGATCATCATCGGGATGATGGAGACCATGATTGTCGCATACTTGATCAGCGGCCGGAAGATCATGACGTCAGCGCCGTCGGCATCGGCCACAATCGCGTTTTCGGTTGACTGCAGGACGATGCTTCTCAATACCAGCTGCAATGGATACAGCTCGTTCTTCTTCAGGTAAATGGATGCGTTGAACCATTCATTCCAGTGCTGCACGCCGTAGAACAGAACGATGACGGCAATGATTGCCTTGGAGACCGGCAGGATGACCCGGGTCAGGATCGTGAAGTCGCTGGCGCCGTCGATTCTCGCCGCTTCAATCATCTCCGAAGGAATCTCCATGAATGATGTGCGCATGATAATGATATTGAACGCCGACAGAGCGCCCGGAATGATCACAGCCCACCTGGTGTTGTAGAGACCGAGTTTATTGATCGTGACCAGGGTCGGGATAAGACCGCCGTTGAATATCATTGTAAAGAGAACAAACATTGAGAACTGTTTGTTGAACAGAAGACCCCTTGAAGCCATGATATAGGCCGCCAGGATATTCAGGATCAGACCGATCAGAGTTGAGGAAACAACATAGATCAGTGTGTTCCCGTAAGCGCGTATGATCGCCGAGTTCTGGAAGATCAGCTTATAGCCGCCCATCGTCGCTTTTCCCAGCGGCGCCAGAATCAGGCCGCTGCTGGAAGAGACTTTCAGCGGATCGCTGATGGAACCCATTGCCACATGCCATACAGGAAGAATGAATATGATACACAGCAGTATCAGGAACAGTGTGTTGAATACTGCGAATACTTTTTCACCAGTTGTACGTTTATTCATAGATCACACCGCCTCAGAAGATACTCGTATCATTGAGCTTGCGGCTGAACCAGTTCGAGGTGAACAGGACGATCATGTTCACAATGGAATTGAACAGGTTGACTGCCGACGAGTAGCCGTAGTCGCCGTCAATGATACCCACACGGTACGTATATGATGCGATGACGTCACCGGTTTCGTACGTCGAAGGACCATACATCAGGATGATCTTCTCGTAACCGACGCCCATGATCTGGCCCAGACGCAGGATCAGCAGGACGACGATTGTCGACGCGATGCCGGGCAGCGTGACATGCAGAGTCTGCTGCCATCTGTTGGCACCGTCAATTCTCGCCGCCTCATACAGGGTCGGGTCAATCGCCGCCAGGGCGGAAATGAAGATGATGGAGTTATATCCCAGATGCTGCCAGAGATTGGATCCGATATACAGCGAGCGGAACCATTTGCTTGAGGCAATGACCGCTCCCCCGTTCCAGCCGAAGTGCTGGGCAATATTGGTGATGATGCCGTTGGATTTGCCGAAGTCAAACAGGATTGAGACAACGACAACGACTGAAATGAAGTACGGAAGATATGAAATTGTCTGCACAAGCTTTTTGAACTTTGCATTTCTTACTTCATTCAGGCACAGCGCGAAGATAATCGGCAGCGGGAATGAGAATATCAGACCGTAAAAACTGATTAACAGTGTATTTCTGAGCAGACGCCAGAAATACGGGCCGGTGAAGAACCGGGTGAAGTTCGCGAAACCGATAAACTGGCTTCCGAGAATACCCTTTCGTACCGAGTACTTCTGGAAACCCATGATAATACCGGCCATCGGCAAATAGTTGAAGAGCAGGAAATACAGGATCACAGGAAGCGCCATCAGATACATCTGCCAGTGATTCTTCAGATCCATCTTCAGGCGTTCGACAAATGTCTTTTTGTTCAGTCCTGCTTCTGCGCTTTTTTTCATTGTTGTCATAAACACTACCTTTCACAGCCAGTTCATTTGATGAACAGAACATTCGGATGGGAAGAAAGCAGAATACCTCATTCTGCTTTCTTCCTGCAAATCAGTTCAAATGATGTTTTATGACAGAAATCAGCGCTTGTTGTAGCGGTCGAGAGCTGCCTGGCGGAGTTCGATACATGTTTCGATGCCCATGGACTTCAGAGTATCGCGGTATGCATCGTATTCGTCGAGTGATCTTTCACCGTTGATGAACTTGACGTTGTTTTCCTGGACGAATGTCTCAATATCTGTATAGTACTGAGCATATTCGGAGTTTTCATCGGATGTCATTGTCACAGTGACAGGGATGTAATTTGTTGCCGGATACTTGGACCAGACAGCATAGGATTCTGCACGGTCAGCAGGCATCTGCTCAATCTGCATTGCTTCAACGCGGATCGGCGGGTTCTTTGCCCAGTACTTGGCAGCGACTGTCAGGGAATCGAGTCCGTCCGGGTTCTTGTAACGGAAGTCATAGTCACTGACACGGTGGCCGTCTTCAGCGGCATACCATGTTGTGCCTTCTTCGGAATCGATGCCGTAGTTGGCGTTGAGGTAAACATCCTTTGCATACCAGGAGTCAACCCACTTGATTGCTTCTTCAATATGCTCGCTGCTTGCGCTGATCAGGACGCATACCTGCTGGATGTCATGGAAGTTGTTGCCGACTTCTCTCCAGGCAGGATCCGCGCCGCCGCTCTTCTTCGGCTGCGGTGCCGCGACGAGCCAGTAGTCAGGATTTTCGATTTCGCCCTTTGTGAAGTAAGCGTCTGTCATACGTGTGCCCCAGTCAACGCGTAAGCCGACTGCGTCGTTGTATGTGACATCGCTGTCAGCGGTGACGCCGGTGGACTGTCTCTGGGCAAAGTCAGGATCGAGCAGACCCTTTGTATACCAGTCATGCATCATTGTCAGATACTCTTTGTATTCATCCTGCATCGGACCGAACTTGACTTCGCCGTTTACCTGGTAGAAGTAAGGAGCGATGCCGTAGCCGGCCATGAATTCACCGTAGTCGATGCCGTACTTGGATGTGTAGAGCGGAGCCTTGACGCCGAGTTCATCCTTGAACTTTGTCAGAACTCTTTCCCAGTCTTCATAGGTTTCAGGAATCGGTTCGCCGACCTTGTCCAGGAAGTCTTTGCGGACTGCCAGACCCTGGTCTGCGTAGCCTTCTTCGATATTGTCCCAGAAGCTCCAGAAGCCGTACATCTTGCCGGAGTCGGTGATGACGTCCTTCTTGGCTGTGGGAATGCTGTTGAGCCAGCTGACATAGTTCGGCATCAGGTCAAGATACTGCATGAGGTCGACGAAGTAGCCGTCTTCAATCGCCGCATCCATACCGTCACGGTAGTTCTGTGTTGCCGGCTGTGTATAGAGAATATCCGGCATTTCCTTCTGGTCTACAGAGAAGAGGTTCTTGAATGCCTGGGCTTCGTTGCCGGTTGTCGGAACTTCGAAGTCAATATGAATGTTGGTCTTTTCTTCCAGCCACTGGAAGAATTCATTGTCGTTCCAGTCAGCGATGTTTCCCATGGAATTTTCCTGGGGCAGCCAGTAGGTCAGACTGATTTTTTCTTCAGAGATCGGGTAGGTCTGGCCGTTTGTTTCGCCCTTGACGACGTCGCTCTTCGGGATGTCAGCAGCGCTTCCGCCGCCTCCGCCTCCGCCGGAAGGTGTGCTGCCGCCTCCGCCGCTGCAGCCTGCCAGCACCATCGCTGCCGCAAGCGCAGCTGAGGCGAACTTGAGAATGTTTTTCTTCATGTTTAGATTTCTCCTCCATTTTTCCGTGCATGAACCGCCCTGCACAAAGGCGTCCGGAATGATAAATGATATTGACGGTCCGTTTTCATGGACCTGTTTCCCAGCACGCACGTGTCCTTTCATCATGAATCATTCCGGAAATAACCCATTGCCAAAGACATGTCTGAATGCGTTCTGTAAAAACCAAAGTTACTGCGGTGTTTCGATGAATCTTGCAAAAAGCTCGTTGAACTCTTTGGAAAGAAGCCATCCGGTCACCGGAATCCCGAAGAAGATCACCATCGGGAAGCCGAACGGGAAATACATAAAAAGGAAAAGCGGAATAAACAGCAGCATCATTACGGCGATGAAGAATACCTTGGCCGCCCGGAACGGTTCCAGGCAGATCAGATAAACCGCATTGGTCACGGTCCTGCCGATCGGATTGTCAAAGCGGGCAAGGACCATGAAGATATATATGAACAGCAGCAGCCAGACAAAGATCAGCAGAAGCACGATGACCGAAATCACCACATAGACCGCATGTCCGGCATTGGCATTTCCGATGGCCTGGATGAAGAAAGCCGCCAGAACAATCAGAATCGCCGCCATTCCTGTCGAAAGGATTGTTCCCTGGCGCACATTCTGTCCGAGCGAACGGAAGAACATCCGGACCACACTGTCGCCTTCATCATTTCTGAGTTTGATGAGGGTGTAATTCATTGCCGACGTGCTGGCGCCGATGGTCACTACCGGCAGCGAGCAGAGAACCCACAGCACATTCAGTACCATGAAATTAAAAATCATTTCTCCAGCCGCGAGAATCGGGCTGTCGTTTCCGTCAGCTGATGTAAATGTGCCCATTGTTTATCCTTTATGATAGTTTTGTGAAAATTACTGTCTTTATTTTAACATCATAATTCCGGGCGGACACAATGACTTTGCAGAACGGTTTTAAAAAAGAGTCACTTTCACAAAAAAAGAAGACATCCTTAGATGCCTTCCGTGCTGTGCTTACCAGTCTACCGCGATGTCAATCTGATACGGGTCCGTATAGCTGAACGTACCTGTATCGGCACAGATGGCTGTGCCGAGGCTTGATTCAACGATCGTCCCTCTTGGTCTGACCTGGAATCCGCAGGCAACCATGACATAGTCGCCGTACATCTTGACGCCGTCAGATCTGACCCAGTAGTTGTAATTGTATCCGGCCGCCTGCATGAGAGCGATGACACCGGACATATTCAGGTTGTAATAGGTTTCCTTGCCGCTGGGACCGTAGATGACGCCGGCGCTGCGTGTCAGCGGCTGGCCGTTCCATGCCGGATTGGCCTGCGGTGCTGTGTAGGCGGGCGCCTGAATCACAGGTTCGGGCTCAGGTTCAGGTTCGACATACATCTCATCCATGAGCGCGTCATGGTCGATATAGCCGTATACATCACCGTATCTGACCTGCCAGTACTGCAGATCATTGGTACCGGTGATTGTGACTTCTTCATTGTAGAGCGCTTCGGCAGCGACTGCTGCGTCCGCGGCAGGTGCCGCCAGAATCGCGGCTGAATCATTTGCGATCCATTTTGTCTGATTGCAGGCATCGAAGATCTCAGCCAGGGATCCGCTCAGGGAACTTGTACGGATGTATCCTTCCGTACCGTTTTCCAGCAGGACCATGGAGAATTCTTCTCCCTTTCCCATCATGTAGACCATTTCCCTCTTGCCGGCTTCGCCGATGGCAGCTGCCAGCATCTGGTCGGAGCCCAGGATCTGGGCATCCTCATTCAGGTACACACGCGGGAAGCGCGCGTCCAGAATTGTCGCTGTATCAGCCTTTGCCTCAGCCGGCACAGCCCAGGCAGCTTCCTGCTCGGCAGTATGCGAAAGCTCAAACGCGCTGACAGTCAGGTCACGGGCAGCCGAGTAATTGACCAGGCCGCCGAGAATAGCGGAATACGCCAGTGCTCCGCTCATAAGAAGCGCCGGCAGAGCGACCCCGTGAAGATTCTTTGTGTTTTCAGTATTTCTTCTGTATCCGAGTGTTAATGTCATAAATATACCGTCACTTAAAATCAACGACCGACGTGATCATTGCAATCGGATTATAGCAACAATCCGGAAAAAAGCCAAATTTTTGAAGCGTTTACAGCATGATTTCATCAAAAAAAGCAAATTTTCTGCGGTTTTCAGCCTGTTTGGGCGTTCTGTCCGAAGAAAAAAACTGCCGGAGCAGTTTCAGGGAATCTCGATGAAGGAAGTGATTGCCTCCAGTTTCATGATGCGTTCCGTAATATATGCGGCCGCGATGAACCAGACCAGCAGCACGGCCATGCGCAGGTACGGATTCAGGTAAATCATGGCGTGGATCAGCGACAGGATCAGATACAGCACGAAATACACTGCCATGTATACGGCCATGACAGTCATGAAATAGCGTGCTTTTCTGCGGTTTGTCAGTGATTTTTCCTCTTTCGGTGACATGCCAACATTATAATCGATTCTTTTGTTTTTTCCATCCTGCATGCTAGTATATTGGCATGTGCGGAAGATATCTGTTTCTTAACGGCAA